>CAYGTG010000268.1:0-4271 GCA_964352485.1 uncultured Nannocystaceae bacterium
CGTACATGAACTCCCCGCGAGCGATCACATCTCCGGTGATCGTCCGAACCCCATCGTCGTACAGCAGGTCGGCGATCCGATCCAACGGCTCGCGTGCGCCGCCGTAGAAGTCGGTCGACCACGACACATCGTGATGGCCCATCAGCTGGAGGTCGCCGCTGACCACTCCGGCGCCATCGGGCCCCGACGCCGAGAAGACCTCGGTCTCGATGCGCGTATCCGGACCGAGGATGTCGAGCATCGCAGCGGTGGTGAACATCTTGGTGTTGGAGGCGGGCACCAGCACCGTGTCGGCGCTGCGCTCGAACAACACCTGCTCGGTCTCGAGGTCCACGACCAACGCGCCCACCGTGGCGCTTCCGAGCGCGCCGTCGTCCAAGATGCCGCCGAGCGTGGCGGCCACCGCCGCGACGCTCGCATCGTCCAGCGGCTCGGGCTCCGGCACCGGATCGAAGGGATCGCCGGGGTCGTCGGGAGGCTCGCCAGTGGAGCCATCGCTGCTGTCGGGATCGGTTGCAGTCTCGCTGCTCGTACCAGTGCTCGTACCCTCCGGGCTCGGCCCGGGGCCACCGGTCGGCCCCGAGGAGGCGCCAGTGCTCGGCGGGGTGTCGGTGTCTTGCGGATCCCAACCCATCACAGACGGGTCACCGCCACACGCGAGCAGCAGCGTCGTGACCGCGAGTCCCCCCCAACCTCTCCACAAACCCATCCCTGCGACGATACCTGAGCATCGGCCCCACGTGAGGCCGGCGCTGGCGCTGTCCCCCAAGTCGCGGTACCACTCCAGCCTAACTTTAAGTCGCCTTGTCCCGTCTCCCCCCATCGATCCCCTCGCTGGTATCACCGAGCGCGCCGGATTCGCGCCCCGAGGGTTGGTCCACCCGTGCGTTCGCGTGGTTGTGGGCGCAGCGGTGGCTGCTGTGCATCTTCTTGGGTGCGCTCGCGGTGCGCCTGCACTGGAACCTCGAGGTGCACCCGCTGGGGGACTACGTCTACTCGGACATGAACGGGTACGTGCAGCGGGCGGAGCGGCTGTTGCGCGACTTCTCCAAGCCCCACGAGTACTCCGCGTTTTTTCCGTTTGCGACCCACTGGATGGTGGCCGCCATCCTCTGGCTCTTCGACGAACTCGATCCGGCGATCAGCATTTGGTACGCGCTGATGGGCGCTGCCTCCGTTGCGATGGGCTACGCGATCGCGCGGCGAGTGAGCCCGTTTCCGTTCGTAGCCCCGGCGGTCGGCCTGATCGGCATCCTGTACTACCCCCACTTCTCCAACGGCGGCTACATCCTCTCCGAGACCCCGTTCTGCCTGTGTTTGACCGGAGCCGTGCTCGCAGTGGTGCGCATGGCCGACCACGGTCGCCGCCGCGACGCCATCCTGCTCGGGCTCTTCGCCGGGGTGGGCGCGCTCTTCCGTCCCCAGATCCTGCTCTCCGCCGCGTTCGTCGGGATCTACTGGATCATCCGGCGCAAGGCTCTTCCCAACATCAAGTTCACCCACCTGCTGCTCTCCGCCATCCCGCTGGGGATGTGTCTGGTCGCAGGCGTGGTCCATCTGCACCACCACACGCAGCGGTGGGGGCTCATCTCCGAGAACGGCAGCTTCAACCTGGTCATGGGCCGGTGCCACAACTCGAAGATCGAGTCGCTCCCCGACGGCAAAGGCCACGGCAAGGTCCACTTCAGACCGCCTCCCTTGCTGCAGGTCGTCAACACCGAAAACGCCGCGCGTCAGGCCGGCGTCGAGCCCGGCATGCGCATGAACGCGGCCTTTGGGGACACGTTCAGCTACAAGGGCTACATCGGCGACAAGAAGCAGCACCACGAGTACATCCGGCGCTGCATCGAGAAGACCGGTTGGGCCCAGCAGGTGGCCTACTCGTGGGACAACATGTCGCTGTTGTGGTTCCACAACATCCCGTGGCCGGACTCCGGGCCCAAGCAGTGGCGTCCCGCGGCCCAGTGGTGGAACGACCAGGTGCTGCTGTGGCTGATGGTGCCCTCGTGGTTGGGGCTTCTGTGGGCCTTCGTGCCGGGGCGCCGCGCTGCCAAGCGCGGGCTGCTCACCATTCAGATCTTCGCGCTCATGCTCCAGTCGGCGATCTTCTTTGGGGGCACCCGATTCCGCATGCCCTACGACCTCGTGTTGCTCGTGCTCGCCATCGAGAGCTATGCGTTCTTGGGATGGGGCGCGTGGAAGCTCGTCGGGCGGTGGCGTCAATCCTCCGCGGCCGATGGCGGGGATCGCGGAAGCGCCAAGTCGGCGCACGACAGCGTCTCTTCGTAGAGGTACCCGAAGTACTTCGGATTGGGCGCGGACGGCTCGAACACCGCCACCGCCAGCGGGAGTTCCCCGTATCCCGATCGACACAGGGAACGGGACAGAAGAAATCGCCGCACACCCTTGGCCTCGGCCACGGCGCTCTGGGAGCCTCCCCCCTGCGCGGGAACGAAATGGGCCAGCGTCGTCATCGGGCCCGCACCAGGGACGAACATCGAGCCCACCTCCACGTCCCACCGTCCCGACTCGTCCAGCGCATCCGAACCCAGGGCTCGCTCGACCCGGCCCAGACGCGCTCGGGCATCCACCAAGTCTTCCTCCGCGAATCGGCGACGACGCGGAGAACACACGTCCTCGAGGGCCTCATACACCGCGCCCATTGCCCCAACCCGGTCGACCAGCGTCACCCATTGCGGCTCCAGCTGCGACACGGTGACGACGGTGGCCTCGGTCGCCACCCTCGTCACCGTGCCCTCGACATCGACCTCCAAACGCGCATCGCAATCCTCGGGACTCCACGCCGGAGCCGGCATCGCCACCGCGGCGCCGCCGCGAAGCACGAGTCGCGGCCCGGCATCGCAGCGCGCTCCGTGCAGACACGCGGCGGCGGCCTCGACCCGCAGGAATCGCGCGTGCCCACAGGCGTGGGTCTGAACTTGTTCCGACGACGCCTCCGCCGGAGCGTCGGGGGACGCGTAGGACTCCAGCGCCGCGCGAAGCTCGGGTATCGCGCCTACCAGCCCGGCCCGAAAGTTCAGCCGCAAGACCGTATCGACGTGATCGAGAAACGGCTCCACATAGGCCAAGGACTGTTCCTGGCTCAGAGCGAGCGCATCGTAGAGCGGCTGACACGATCCGGACCATGCCGCCGGCAGGGCTCGCCAGGCTCGCACATCGAGGGCGGCATCGCCGACCACCAGCACCGTTTGGGGTGACGTGACCTTCAGGGACATGCTCGCGGCCTCATAGTCCGGAGGGGCTCCGACCGGACCGGAGCGCCGCGCCAGCGACAGGTCCCCGGCCACGGCCGCGTCCCACGTCCCGGACTCGAGGGTCCATGCGGCCTGCGGGGCGAGCTCTGCGAGCGAGCGCAGCAGGCCGGGAGCCGCCGAGGCGGCGGCCAACCGGGGCTCGACGATGACCGTGGCGCGCGCCGCGGAGCCCAGGGCCGCTTGCAGTGCGGCGAGGTCTCCGGCCACTGCACGAGGCGGCGACCATGGAACCGTGAACGGGACGACGGGGAGCCCGTGCGGCGGCCGCGGGGGAGGATCCGGCAGCACGGCCGCGGACGCCGGGACCTGCGCGGGCTCCGGCGCCGGCGAGCACCCCAGGAGAACGACCAGGCCCCACGAAGCCCGTGCGATGGGAGTTGGCGACACGAGCGCGGAGGCTACCAACCCTGCGGTCGGCCGAACATCAGGGCGGGAAGGTTGAACACGGACGCGACCAGTGGCGCTCAGCCCGCCGCAGACGGACGAATCCGTGCGCAAAACCCCGATCCAGCGGCCGCGGCGGGGACCGCATCGCTATACTCGCCGCCATGCGATGGAGGGCCGTGCGGTTCGGGTTGAGCGTAGGGATCGCGGTCGTGGCGGTGGCGGCACCGTCGAGCGCCGCCGCAGCCGACGGGGACACGCTGCTCGAGTTTCACTTCGAGCCCGTGCCGGGAGCTCAGATCGCGATCTGGCTCGAGGATGGGGAGGGCAACTTCGTCCAGGACGTGTTCGTGACCCAAGCCACCGGAACCCTCGGCATCGGCAACCGACCGGGGCGATGGGACTTCTTGTCGAGCTGGCGCTTCCCATACGGCCCGAGACCGGGCGTCCTTCCCGTGTGGGCCCATGCGCGAGACGTCACCTACCCCAAGCTGGTGTTCCACGACGACCAGCCCTCCGATGCCAACTCCTTGGGCTGGCACGAGAACTCCAGCTCGCCGGAGCCCTACTTCTGCCGCCCACTGACCGCGGCCGAGCACGAAGTCATCTCCA
>CAYGTG010000268.1:4281-8909 GCA_964352485.1 uncultured Nannocystaceae bacterium
CTCGTCGAGTTCGAGACCGAACACGACCACGCGGACGTCCGCACGTTTTCCGACCTCAACGATCTCGACGCGGTGACCCGCGCGACCCCGGCCGGATACACGCCGCAGCTCGTCACCGCCCTCATCCCGGCCGAGGTCGCCAACGCCGGGCCGCTCACCGCTCGCGTCGAAATCCACATCGAAGACGACCAGAACGACCGGTGGGCCTACGATCGGGAGGACGACCACTACGTCGATGCCCGCCTGGCCAACTTCGGCATCCCCTACCTGGGGCAGCCATCCATCGTGTACGACGTGACGTTCGACCCGACGATGACGGGCTTCAACTCCACCGACCACTACGCTGGATACGGAGACCTCACCGGTGAGTCGGGCACGCTCAATCCCCCCGACGACAGCATCAGCATCGACGACAGCAGCGGCGCAGACCGCCTGCAGCTGTACACGCTCAACGAGCGAACGTTCCGATTCGGCGTGTACAGTCACGGCACCGAGGGCGGCGGGCAAGGTGAAGACCCCGGCTGGGGCAGCTGCGAGGACGCCACGATCGCCGGGCTGCGCGACATCGAAATCGAGGCCATCGATTTCGACCGCGTCCGCGTGCACTTCACGGTGCCCGAAGACCTCGACGGCGAACTCGGCACCCTTCGAATGTTCTATCGACAGGGCGAGCTTGCGCTCACCTCGGACACGCTGTCCTCCGCGATCCAGCAGGTCCCCTCCGAAGACGACTGCGGCGAGCCGCTCGCTCCGGGCGTGACGACATGGTGCGAGCTCGACGAGCTGTTCGGCGCCACGAACTACCAGGTTGGCGTCCGCTACGAAGACCGCTGCGCGAACAGCAGCGACATTGCGTCCATGGCCGTCACGACCCCACAGCAGGAGTTCGCGGTCGTCGAGGGCTTCTGCTTCGTCGCCACCGCCGCGTACGGCGTCCCGTGGAACGACAAGGTGCAGGCGCTGCGGTGGGTCCGGGACCGGGTGCTCGAGCGCTCGCCGCTGGGCAAGTCGATGGTCGACTTCTACTACTACGCGTCCCCGCCGATGGCGCGGATGATCGCCCGCTCCGACATTGCGCGTGCGATGGCCCGGCAGGCCCTGGCGCCCGTCGCGGAACTGGCCCAGCTGGCGACGATGGGGCAGCAGGCTTCTTGGGGCGAGACCCAGCGCGTCCCGCAGCGGGGCTAGGACAAGCCCCGAGCCAAATCTGCTCGTTGCGTGGGCACGAGTACGCACACAACAACGATGCGCCATTTACGCATGCTCGTTTTTTCGGTGTGCTCCGCAAAAAACGCACCGTAGAGCACATGTAGGGCACATCGAAAAGGGCTCCTAGAACACGGTTTTCGGCACTTTCCAAATTTTCTGACGATTTTGTATCGCAGAGCTCGGAAACAATGGCGTGAGGAGAGTCAGAGTAGGTGAAAGGGAGACAGCGATGCCCACCACTCACCCAGGACTCTTCAAGACAGCAGCAAAACTCGTCACGTTCGTCACGGGTGCCGCGCTCGCAACGCTCGCGGTCGGTTGTGACAGCGCAGGAGAGACCATTGGGCCCCGTGGAGGCTCGCTCGCTTCCGACGACGGTCGGTTCAGCCTCGACATCCCGGCTGGTGCACTTGATGCGGATGTCGACCTGTCGATCGAAGAGGTGGAGTGCGAGCTCAGCACCGCACTCGGCTCCTGCTACAAAGTTCTGCCGGTCGGCACCACGTTCTCGCTTCCGGTCGAGGTCGCTTACGAAGTCGCCGACATGAAGGTCAGCGAAGATGTCGGCGTTGTCGCCCAAGCGGCCGATGGATGGCGCGTGCTTCCGGACCGGGACGTCGACCTCGAAGATGCCGTCGTCTACGGCTCGGCCATGTATCTGTCCGAGTACGGCCTCGCCAAGGTTGAATAGCCTCGACCGTTCACGGGTCGCCAGCCCTCGCCTGAAGGTGGGGGCTTTTTCGTGGTGAGTCGGTCGTGGGAGACTCGGCCGTACGCATGGCCTCGCTGCTTCGCTTCGCCGTTGTACTCGCCCTTGGGGCGTGCGCGTGCGGTGGACGGGCGCCGGCGTCCGCCGCGGGGGCGCAGGGCGTCTCGTGGCCCGACGCCGACGCTGCGGTTCGCGGCTCGACGACCTGGCGTGGAGGAGATGCCGCCTACAGCGTGGCGCTGCCGGACGGCCGGGTGTTGTGGCTGTTCGGCGACTCCTTTGTTGGGGCTGGAGACCACACGTCCGGTCGCGGCGGACGAGCCATGGTCCGCAACTCGCTGGGTGTGCAGTCGTCGACCGACCCCGCGACGGCGACGTGGACGTTCCACTGGAACGCTCAGAGCGCCGAACACCGCCCGTTCTTTCCGAGGACCGCAGACGCCTGGCTGTGGCCCGGGCCCGCGACCGCGAGGGGTCCCGAACTCCTGCTGATGTTCGCGCAGGTCAACGCATCGGACGAAGGCCTCGGCTTCGAGACCGTCGGCAGCACCGCGCTGCGCGTGCGCGAGACATCCGGCCCGCCGACGGCGTGGTCCTTCGAACCCGTCGCGCTTCCGCCGGCACCGCCGGGCGTCCAGCTTGGGCTCGGGGCGCACCTGCAAGGGCAGGCTTTCCTGTACGCGTTCGCTCCGGTCGAGCCTGGCACCCACGACGTGTTCCTGGCCCGATGGGCGCTTCCCAAGGACCAGCTCGTCGACCTTCCATCGGCGCAATGGTGGACCGGGACCGCGTGGAGCCCAGACCCCGCCACCGCCCGCGCTGTGGTCGAGGATCTGCAGACCGAGTTCTCGGTCAGCCGCGTCGGGCCGGAGCTGTGGATGGTCTCGACCGAGGGCTTTGGTGCCGTGGATATCGTCGTGCGTACCGCCGCCCACCCCCAGGGCCCGTGGTCCGCTCCGCGTCCTGTGTACCGTCCGCCGGAGTTCGGCCGCAGTGACGTCCTGGTCTACAGCGCAAAGGTTCATCCGCACTTGCGGGGCGCTCCCGTGGTGCTGACGTACAGCACCAACCGCACCGACTTCTGGGACCTGGCGGCGGACCTCGACGTCTATTTTCCCCGCTTTGTGAAGCTCATGCCGTGAACCGGGCCTGCAAGCCTCTGCCTGGAAGTGAGCGGCCGTAGACGGGCGAGGCCGGTGCGCTCTAGCATGTCGTGGTGAGCGACGATTCGCCCGAGGATGGACTCGCACCGCTTCGCGACCGAATCGATGCGCTCGACCGTGCTCTCGTCAAACTCCTCAACGAGCGGGCCCAGGTGGTGGTCGAGGTCGGCAAGGTCAAACAACAGACCGGCGGTCCGATCTACGCACCTCACCGGGAGGCGGCCGTACTCGCTCGAGTCCTGGCGCTGTCCAAGGGGCCCCTACCCGCCCGAAGCGTAGAGGCCGTCTACAAGGAGATCATGAGCGGATCGTTCGCGATCGAGCAACCGCTGCGCATCGGCTATCTCGGGCCGGCCGGATCCTTCTCGCACGCGGCCGCGTCGGCGCAGTTCGGGGCGTCGGTCAGCTTCGAAAATCTGCGAGAGATCGGCGGCGTGTTCACCGAGGTTCGGCGAGGTCACGTGGACTACGGCATGGTCCCGATCGAGAACTCGACCGGTGGGGGAATCGCCGAGACGCTCGATGCGTTCCGCGATGCGGCGGGCGAGGTGCTCGTGTACTCGGAGATCGCCCTCGCGATTCGACACAACCTGCTCGCGGACTGCGAACCCAAGGACGTGCAGCGGGTGTTCAGCAAGCCCGAGGTCTTCGCCCAGTGCCGCGGTTGGCTCGGGACGCAGTACCCACGTGCGGAGCTGGTGGCCGCCGCGAGTTCGTCGCAAGCCGTGATCGATGCGAAGGCAGACCCAAGACCTGGAAACGCAGCCATCGCCTCCAGGCTCGCGGGCGGGCTGTACGGAATGCCGCTGTTGTTTCCGAGCATCGAGGACAACCCGAACAACATCACGCGCTTCTTTGTGATCGCAAAGACCCCCGCCGAGCCCAGCGGCGACGACAAGACCTCGGTGATGTTCACCACGACGCACGAACCCGGCGCGCTCGTGCGGGTGCTGCGGGCCTTCGCCGACTCGGGCATCAACCTCACCCACATCGACAAGCGGCCCTCTCGCCGCGAGAACTGGAGCTACACGTTCTTTGTCGACGGGCAGGGGCACCGCGATGAGCCGACGATGGCCGCTGCGATCGAGTCCGCCCGGCGACACTGTCAGGACCTATTCGTGCTGGGGAGCTATCCCCGCGCGACCCGGATTCTGTGAACGTGCCGCCGGCGTTCAGTGCAGCGGCTTCGAAGTGACCCGTGCCCCGGGCCCGACTCGGTCGACGAGACCATCACCGGGAACACCCGCATGCGTGAACTGCTCTTCGAGGATCTCCAGCAGCGCCTTGGCGCGGTGCTCATCTTCGGACAGCGCGAAGGTTGTCGGGCCTGCACCGCTGATGCTGCAGCACAGCGCACCCGCCTCGCAGGCCGCCGTCTTGGCGTCGATATAGCCTGGAATCAACCGAGCCCGATGCGGCTCGGCAATCCTGTCGACCACCGCTTCTCCAAGCAGCTGCATGTCCCCGATGTGGAGCGCGTGCACGAGCATACCCAGCCGGGCCGCCTGCCCCACGCAGTCCGCGACCGAGACGGTCGCCGGAAGCAC
>CAYGTG010000269.1:0-8908 GCA_964352485.1 uncultured Nannocystaceae bacterium
TGCCCGGCGGAGAACTCGCCGTCGCTTCGCGCGTCCACCAGCGTCACGGCTGGGTCATCGAGGTGATCGAGCACCCACTGCTCGTCGACCCAAAGCTGCTGCACGACGGCAGGAGGATAGGCGGAACCACCGGCAGCCTCGCCGCCAACCTCGACGTCGCGGCTCTCGGCTGTCCATTGGTCAATGCCACCATCGAGCATCCACACCGGGCCGGTATGTCCGTAGTACGCCAAGGTCCAGACAACGCGCGCGGGGTCGGTGCCGTTGCCGCCGTCGTAGACGATGAGCGCATCGGTCGGGGAGACCCCGGCGGCTTCGAAGACCCCCTGGGCCACGTCCCCGGGTGCGACCTGGCCGGAGACCCCATCCACCGTTGCCCGCAGCTCCGCGGCGTTGAGGACGGTGGCACCGGGAAGGTGCTCGGTTGCGAACGCGGCTTCGCCCCGCACATCGAGCGCGATCGCAGCCCCGGATTGGATCAGAGCGTCGGCGAGCTCGGTCGAGATGGCCCCCGGCGCCGGCGGACAGTCGGGTTGGGGCCGCTCGATGCAGTTGGTCACTTGCGGATCGGTGTCTGAGGGCTCCGAGGAGGTACTCGACTCCGATGGACCGGTGTCATCGGCCGAGGTGGTGGACGACGCCGAGCTGCTGCTCGAACTCGAAGAGCTGCCGCTGTCGACGCTGGTCGAGTCGGTCTCACCACCAGAGGTTTGCGCTCCGCTGCTGCCGTTGCCGGCATTCGCGTCGTCACCGCATCCCGTCCAACACAGGGTCATGGCGGCCAGGATGATGGCGTGGGTGTTCGTCGGTGCTCGCACGGTCATGCTCTTCGCTGTCGGATCGCGCCGGACGCGGATTCTCGCGGTGGAGCATACAGCGCTCGCGCACGAGATTCGACGGTCCCCCCTGCGACGCCGAATGATCCCAGCGGTGACGAGAATTCCGTCGTCCCGGACGTAGGTTGATGATGAACCAGCAAGCCCAAAGAGTGCTCGTCGTCTCAGCTCTCCTCATCCCGTTCGGCGGCTGCGCCCTGGAGGAAAAACTCGGCGCAGACGAAGGATTGTCGGACACCGCCGAAGAGCCCGGCTTGGACGGGTCTCCTGGGTCCGAAGAACCCGAGGACGCTGGCGGTTCCTCGGGGAGCTCCGGCGGTGCAGACTCGGACGACGATCCGGCCTCGGCCGCACCGATGTGCACCGAGGGTCCCGGGACCATTCCCGGCGCCGTCCTCGACTGCGACTTTCCTAGCGGCTACGAGGTCACAGCGGTTCGCACTGGTGAGGAGGGCCCGCCGCGCCTGTGGATCACCGGCGTGTACCAGACGCACGGCGACCATTCGTTCGGCAAGCATCCAGCCGGTGAGGGGCACGTTCAGTTTGACCTCGCGGGGGACAACGTCCTGGTCGTGTCGAGCTATGAGCCCGCCGAATGGACCATCGAGCTCGGGCCTGACGCACAGCTCTCTCGCGTGATCGCGATCGGCTATCACGAACAGACCGTCGTCGCCCCCGAGGGCGTCATCGTTGAAACGTTCTCCCACGACTCCGGTGACGAGCCCAAGTGCGGCTACTCGCTACTCGGCTACGGCGGCGGCTGCGAGGGCGAAGATCTCGTCGCGTGGGCCGAAGCGCACACCGGACTCACAATGACCGGCTTCGATGGCTGCTACGACGCATCGCAGTTTCGCTACCAGGTCTGCGACGAGTAGCGCGTGCTCGCGACCCCCGAACCCAAAGAGGGCTCGGGGGCGCGGCCCATAGCGCCGAGTTCACCCCGCCGGACGGAGCGTGCAGTTGGCCCGGCATGCTGAGCGCGGCGTGCCGTTCATGTCGCCGTCGTCGCACTCCTCATTGCTGGCGTCTCGAACGCCATCGCCGCACGAAGGCCCCAGCGTGCAGTCGGCGTTGCAGCCCTCATAGCTGCCCACGTTGAGCGCCCCCAGGTCGCACTCCTCGAACTCGGGATCCACGATTCCGTCTCCGCAGAACGGTCCGGTTCCCAGACAGTCTGGTGTGCACTTGCCGAACTCTCCGGTGTTCTCTTCGACCCCGTCGTCGCAAACCTCGAACGCGGTCACGATCCCGTCGCCACACACCCAGTCGCACTCGGACTCCTGGGTGACAAACCCCGACAGCGTCAGCCGGAAGTTCGATGCGACCACGCGTCGTTCTGCGTGAAACACCGCGACTTCGTAGACCCGGCCGACCTCGAGCCGGTCGGCGCACGCTTGCACGATCGCACGCTGGGTCGCGTTGCCCTCGGACGCCGGATTCCCGAAGTCCATCGTCGCAGACTCGGCCCCGTGAATCCCTCCGATATCTAGGCATAGCTGCCCGTCAACGAAGACCCACACGTCATCGTCTCCGCGAAAGTCGAGGACCTCGTTCCCTTCGAACTGGAACCAGTAGCGCGCCTCAGACGTGAAGTTGAAGTTGTCGCCCTCGGTCAACGAGTACTCGCCCGTGTCCCGGTCGTAGCGAAGCTCGGCCAGCGGATCCATCGCGTCCTCGGTCCAACCCCGTCCGTTGATCGGGAAAAACGCGTTGGTGTCGAGCTCGTAGGAACCGTTGTCGAACGCGAGCTCGAGGGTGTCCGTCACGGTGCGGTTCATCCCCGGCGTGTCGCGGTACCACTGGAGAAACTGCGCATCGGTGGTGATCGATGAGCCGCCCTTGGGTCCCATCGGGTCGGCGATCGGTAACCCATCGGCGTCGAGCGTATCCGCAAGGATGCCGAATGTGATGCCGGAGCCGCTTCGGTTGTTGAAGTCCGGGTGCCGCGGCTCATCGGTGTGGTTCCAGCCGCGGAAGTCTCGATAGATCACCGGCAGGCTCAGCGTCTCGGGCAGCGCCACGTCGACCAGCGTGCACTCGAAGCCTTCTTCCACGTCGCACGATGACGAGCATCCATCGCCATCGATGGTGTTGCCGTCGTCGCACTCCTCCGCGGGACCCGGGAGGATGACGCCATCGCCACAGATCGCTTCGCACTCGCCGCCGGAGCAACTCGGCTCGTTGGTGCACGAAGGACTGCATCCATCGTAGGGCATCAGGTTGCCGTCGTCGCAGTGCTCGGTGCCCTGCTTCAGACTGTCGCCACACGTGGTGGTCTCGCAGGCCTCTCCAACGGTGGGACAGAAGAACCCCTTCTCGAGCTTGCAGGTCGGGTCACACCCATCACCGGCGCTGCTGTTTCCGTCATCGCAAGTCTCGAATCCCGCGAGGACACCATCACCGCACTCGGCGGCCTGACACGCCGCCCCGGGGAATGGACATGTGTAGCCGTCCTCGATGGCGCACGCGTCGTCGCAGCCGTCTCCGGACGCGTCATTGTTGTCGTCACAGGTCTCTGGGCTCTCGACCTTTCCATCGCCGCATACGATGGGGACACACGGGACGCCGGGGACCGGGCATCGATACAGCGGCTCAACACCGCACGATTCGTCACACCCATCAAGCGCCTCGACGTTGCCGTCATCGCAGGCCTCGGTGATGCCTCGCTCGCCGTCCCCGCAAACCTCGTCGCCCTCGGCTTCGCCGCCAGTCCCGGGTCCCGACGTGGAGCCGGTCTCGCTGCCCTCGGGCATGGGCCCGCCCGTGCTCGTGTCGCCCAACGTCTCGATCCCGCCCGAACCTTCGTCCTCCAACAGCGTCGACTCGCTCTGACACGCCATCGGCAGCAGGAGCACGGCCGCATATCCGTATTTCCACCCGCGTTTAATCGTCACAGAGATTACGTTTAGTACGTCGTACGAAAAGATCATGCGCGGTTTCATTGCGCGGGATGGTTATGCCGAATTCGAGCGAATTCGACCCGATCAGCCTCCACCTTGCCGCCAATCACGCGGTGAATAATCTCGGTGCGCAACAAGCGCCCGACGGGTCGTCCGGCTGGCCTGGCGGTTTGGCGGTTCGCCGCTCGAGCAGTCCTTCTTTTTGCTCAAACGCGCAGACCAATCGGCCGCTGGCGCAACTACGGTACCGATGCGTGTCTGTTGCGTTCTGGCGGCCGTTGCCCTGGTGGGCTGCTACTCCGGCTCCGAGATTTCATCGGATGGCGGGGCAGATCCGATGCCGCCGGAGGCAACCTCAGGGCTTCCCGAGCCCGTGGACCCTCCCGCGGAGAACGACGCGACATCGAGCTCGACCGGGCCAGCCGAGCCGGATGAGGACGACGGCACCTCCTCGTCGACAGGGCAACCGCTGGATCCGGCGTCGACGTCCGCGGGCGAGGACGGCTCCGACGCGTCGACGGGCAACCCGGCGACGGGGTGTGATGCGGTCCCCGAAGCTTTGCTTTGCGACGACTTCGACACGGGCATCGACCCGGACGTCTGGACGACTCGTTCTGGGGGCGGTGCGACGATCGACGTGGTCGACGGAGCGCTCACCGTTCACATTGGCTCGGTTGCGACGGCACACGCGTTCGTGGGTCTCGCCTCCGATACGATCCTACCGCTTCCGGACAACCACTTCTTTGGACGGGTCATGTTTCGGCTGTCCCCGGTGTCTCCGAGCAACCACAACTATCTGTTTGCCGCGTGGGGATCGCTGAACGGGACGACCGCGCGATACCGACTCGACTCCAACATCGGTCAGCTCAACAGCCGCTACACGCACGCCTCCGTCGAACAACATGGAGGCTGGCGCAAGATGGGTCTCCACGCTCCTGCCGAAGTCTGGACGTGCGTCGAGTGGGAGTTCGACGGGACGACCAACTCCATGCGCTTCTGGTTCGACGGCCAGCTCGACGAGGAGATGGAGGTCGATGGCGCGACCGAAGACCCGCCCTGGGTCGCCCCCATCTTCGAGAACTTCGAGCTCGGATACCATACATATCAAGCGGTCGAGAACGGTGATGACTTCGAAATCGCCTACGACGACCTCGTCCTGGACACCCAGCGTGTCGGCTGCGAGGTCGGCCGCTGAGGGTCAGGGCTCCAACGGATAGTGCTGCTGGATGATCAACGGGCCCCTCCACCCGACGCCGTCTTCGCCGACCGCGTCTTGAGGCTGGAAGATCAATGGACGTCGCTCACCGCTGCAGTCGATCGCTCCGATCGCGCCACACCCCTCCCATGCTTCGCTCGGGGTCACCGCGTCCCAGAAGGCGGCGTCCACCGTTGCAAATTCGGCCGGGACCGAGAGCCCTGGCACAGGCTCGCAGCGACTGAGGGTATCCACGCCGGTGCTCGTCTGCCAGCTTGAAAACTCCAGATCCACGCCGTCGAGACGGAAGAGGCATGAACCGCCTGCGTAGGCGTTGCCGTCGAGCGCATCGAGGTCCTCGACCACTGCCGCAAGCGTATCCAGCATCGCCGTCCCCTGGGTGAAGACGACGTTGTTCGTGAACGAAGCGCCCTGGGCTGCAAAGGCCACATTCACGACGGCGTCAGCGGCCACGGCTTGAAGCAAGGAGTTCTGACCAACGTACGCTGGGGCCGCGACGTTGAGAGCGCGAGACGTTCCGGTGACGACGTTGTATTCGACGTGACCAGACCCGGGCTGCTGCACGCTGATGCCGTCGACCGGGATGGCTGGATCCGGTACGCCTGCCACGACGTTCCCCAACACCCAGGTCCCTGGCGCGTGCATTCGAATCGCGCGGTCGACGTCGACGATCTCATTGCCGACGATCTTGATGTCGCCGACCTCATCGCCTTCTCGCAGGGCCGCGTCGAAGCCGACGTCAACAGCGTGCTCACCGTTGTTGGTGATCCTGTTTCCAGCGATCCAGTGGTGCAACCCAATCGTCGCTGGGGGTGTCGACCAATTGGTGTCACTGATGAAGATCGCGGTCTTGTTTCCAACGTCGAGGATCTCGTTGCGAAACATCACGGTGTGATGACTCTCCTCACCGATCCTCGCGGCTCTGAGTCCGCAGTCTCGAATCTCGGAGTCACGCACCGTGAGGTATCCGCTCCGAGCGACGAACAGACACGGATCTCCTCCGGTTCCGACCAGCTCGAGATCACGCAAGACCAGGTGCTCGGAGTCCGATAGCCGCACGTTGGCATCGACGACGCGGGGACGCGGCTCATCGATGGGGCCGTACGCGCCGACGACGAGCGGAGCGTCGGGCGCTCCGACGACCGACGCAACGGCGTGGTCGCCCTGGAACGTTCGGCCGCGCCGCAGCAGAACATGGTCTCCGGGGTCCGCGCCCTCGAAGTGCTGTAGACCCCGTCCAAGGGTTTCCCACGGGTCCTCCCGTGTTCCCGGTCCATCGTCGTCGCCCGCCGCGCTGTCGACGAAGAAGCAGCGCGACTGCTCGCATGGGTCCTCCCGGCACCCCAGCCCGACCATCGTCCAACCGATCTCACATGCACACGTCGGCTCGCCATCGACCGCGACGCAGGTTCCGTGGCCACTACAACCGCCGCAGGCATCCACCACACCGCCGGTTGAACTTCCGTCCGACCCAGATTCGGACGAAGAGGACTCCTGCGATGCGGTCGTCCCCGTCGTGTCATCGCCTTCGGCCACGCACTCGCCGGGGAGTGAAGGTCCGTACCGACTGAAGCGGCGACCCGAATCGCACCCGGAATCTGGATAGGAGCACGCGCCATTGGATTCACAACGCCCTCCCGCGGCAGCTGTACAGCCGTCGTCGGTCTCGCACACAAAGGGCGACGGACCACAGGAGGCCAGCAGGGCCCATCCCGCGATCGGCCATCGACGGCTTCGCACAGCGTGAACGTTACCAGCCTGCTTCACGCTCAGGAACCGCGCTTTTTTTTCTGCGAGCGCAGACCAAGAGGGCTCGGCGCGCAACTACACGACCGGAATGAGGACGACCGCATCACTTTGGAGCGCCCTGTTGGGCCTCGGCCTCGCGTGCACAGGCTGCTACGCGGGGGTTGGCGTCGATGTACCCAGCGACGCGGCCGACGATGGCGAGGATTCGGCAGGCGGTGAAGGCCCGGACGGCCCCCAAGATGACGGCGGGGAGCCGGAGCCCACCGACCCGGAACCCCCCACGGCCTGCGACATGCCTCAAGTGGGGCCAACACCGATGCGGCGCCTCACCCGCGACGAGTACGACAACACCGTCCGCGACCTGCTCGGGGACACGAGTGCGCCGGCGCGCCTCTTCGCGCCCGATGAAGCGGTCGCCGGCTTTTCAGCCAACGCGGTCGCCCCGCTGTCGGCAGGTCAACTCGAGCAGTACTTTCAAGCCGGGGAGACGCTGGCTCAGACCGCAGTCGAGGGCAACTGGGATGCCGTCGTCGGGTGTCCTCCGGCGGACGCCGAGTGCCTCGAAGGGTTTGTGGAGAGCTTTGGTCTCCGGGCATTTCGTCGGCCTCTGAGCGGTGAAGAGGCGGCGAGCTACCGAGCGCTGCTCGAGGAGACGACGAGCGAATCGACCCCCCAAGAGGCTGTCGCTCGTCTCATTCACTCGATGCTCGTCTCGCCCTCATTTCTCTATCACCTCGAGGGGCTCGACGCTGCCGAGGCCGGCACGACCCTCCTGGACGAGTATGCGCTCGCATCCCGACTGT
Organism: uncultured Nannocystaceae bacterium; assembly: GCA_964352485.1. Lineage (GTDB taxonomy): Bacteria > Myxococcota_A > Polyangia > Nannocystales > Nannocystaceae > CAJXVA01. Next base: position 7,505 of record CAYGTG010000269.1, read on the forward strand.
CCTACTTCCTGTGGACCTCGATGCCGGACGAGGAGCTTCTGGAACTCGCAGCCGCTGACATGCTGCACGATGGGGCCACGCTGGAGGCACAGGCTCGTCGAATGCTCGAGGACGGCCGCGCGGAAGATGCGATCGATTCGTTTCACCGGCAGTGGCTCGGCATCGAGGGCTTGAGCGATGCGGTCCGTGACCCGGAACTGTTCCCAGGCTGGGGCCCGGATCTCGCCGAGAGCATGCAACGCGAGACGCAGGCCTTTGCGCGAGAGGTCGTTCAAGACGGCGACGGCACGCTCAGCACCCTCTTAACCGCATCGTGGTCCATCGTCGATGCCGACCTGGCGGGACTGTACGGGGTGGAACTCGACGGACCGCAGGGGCGAGTCGAGCTCGACCCTTCGCAGCGTGCGGGACTGCTGACACAGCCCAGCCTCCTGACGGCCACGTCCCACGCTGCCCAAACCTCTTGGGTATACCGGGGGCTGCTCGTCCGGGAGAAGTTCCTGTGCGCCGAGCTCCCTGCTCCGCCCGCCGGTGTCGAGGTGAACGACCCCAACGATCCCGGCCGTCTCGACGCGCCCGCGTGTAGCGGATGCCACATCTTGATCGACCCGGTCGGCCAGGGCTTCGATCGCTACTCGCCCATCGGCACCTATCGCCTGATCGACGAGGCGGGGAACCCCGCCGACGATGCCGGTCAGTTCGCAGACCTTCCCGAGATCGGAGACTTCAACGGGCCTGTCGAGCTCGCGAACAAGCTCGCACAAACCGACGGCGTCCACGACTGCATGACCAAGCAATGGTTCCGCTTTGCGACGCGCCGCCACGAAGCCGAGGCAGACGACTGCGCGCTCGAAGAACTCCAGCAGCACTTCATCGAGTCCGGCGGCAACGTACGAGACCTCATCGCCGAGCTCGTCACCTCCAACGCTTTCCGGTACCGCACCTCCGACTAGTCGAGAGCTCATCATGTCCATCCGCCGTCGCAACATTCTCGGAGGAGGCCTCGCCGCACTCGGTGCGCTTCCCTTCTTAGCCAACGGGCTGTCCCGCTCCGTATCCGCCCGCGAGGGGAGCGGATTCGCAAAGCGTCTCATCGTGTTCTTCACGCCCAACGAGCCGGTGCATCCAGACCACTGGAAGCCCGCCGGAATCGCCGACGGAGACCCGCTCTCCTCCATGCGCCCCATGATGGCGCCGCTGGAGCCCCACATGCAGGACATCCTGATGATCGGGGAGATGGAGATGAAGACGCGCAACGCTGAGACGCACGGCGCCGGACACGTGGGCATCGGTCACATGCTCACCGGACGCCTCGTGTCCCCCTACGGTGCGAACGCGGCGAACTTCTGGGCGTCGGGTGCCAGCGTCGACCAGCACATCGCGAGCGCATTGGGCGTCTCAGCG
>CAYGTG010000270.1:0-4794 GCA_964352485.1 uncultured Nannocystaceae bacterium
GTTGACGCGATCGGTCGCTTGGACGAAGGTGTGCGCCGGGGCGCGGTGCTGAGTGTGGGTGTGGCCGTCCACGGACCGTTGTGGCCCGAGGCATCGGCTGAGCACCCGGCGGAAGGCGTGCCTGCGGGCCTCGTCGGGGCCGATAAAGCCAGCCCTCATCAGCTCATTGGCCACGGAGTGGTCGTTGCTCAGGGCCTCGAGCCGCCGATCGCGAAGCATGTACAGGCGGCTGTCCCCGACGTGGCCCATCGCCGCACACGCGCCGTCGACCAGAAGAACGGTCAACGTCGTCGCGGCGCCCGCGTGTTCGGGCGTCTTCGAAAGCGCATGAACGGCTTGGCAGGCGGCTTCGACGGCCTGACGGGCAACCCCGATCAGAGCCTCGGGACTGGCGGGACGCTCGAGCCCGGCCAATCCGCGCAGCGCCTCCTCGTGGGCCCGGGCGATCGCCGCTGCAGATGCAACCTCTCCGTCCCGTGCGCCGCCGACTCCATCGGCAACCGCGAAGACCCCACGGCCAGCGTCGCTCACGAAGGCATCCTCATTCTCGCTTCGAACCCGGCCAATGCTGGTCAGTCCGGCGGATCGAATCTTCCTCATCGCTCAGTGATAGCCCAAGGAACGGCTCGGCGGTGCAGACAAAACGCCTCGGCGCCCCGGATGCACCCTTCGAGACGCCGGGCGGCTCTACCTTGGACGTGAACGATTCGGAAGGACAGGGGCGCTCCAGAGGCGCGGAGGCGACCGAGAACGAGGATTCGTTCTTCGCCGACGACAGCATTGGTTTGTACGTCGTCTGCGATGGGGCCAGCTCGGAGGCCGCGGGTGAGATTGCCTCCGGCCTTGCGACCCGGGCCATTCGAGCCTTCATCGACCGGAAGGTTCACGAGCGGGGGCGAGGATTTTTTTCCAGACCACTTTCGACCGCAACCGCGGTCGAAGCGATCGACCGAGCGTTTGACGCGATCTTCGAGGAGGCGCGCGCCCGCCCCGAGCTGGCGCGGATGACCACGACGGTGACCATGCTGCTGATCAGCGGTGAGCAAGTGATCGTTGGGCACGTCGGAGACAGTCGTCTTTATCGCGTGGGCCCCAAGACGCTCCACCAACTCACGCTCGACCATCCGGTCACTAAGCCTGCTTCGGGCGCGCCGGCGGCCGCGCTTCAGGCGGTCGGGGTCGATGCCTTTTCGCTCCCGCTGCGGTCGAACGATGTGTTCCTGTTGTGCACCGACGGGGTGCTTCCGGCGCTGGCAGACGAGGCATGGGCTCTCGAGGTGCTGCGCATGCGCAACGTCTCCCGGGCCGCCGAGCGTATCTTGGAGCGCTCGGCGGAGCTCAATACATCCGCCGATGCGACTGCGATCGTGGTCCGGGTCGAAGACGATGGCGACCGCTTCTTGCTGTCGCACTCGGCACCGTCGGTTGCGGTCGCGTTCGAGCAGTTCGCCTTCGCCGCCGCGAGTTCGTAGCGAAGTGGATGGATCACGTTCCGCCGGCCGAAGTGCGAAGCCTGCGGATGCGCTGGGCGAGATAGGGGGCGAAGTGGTCTTTGTACCGTTCCCACAGCGCAGGGTTTCGCCAATCGTCTCCAGTCACGATGCCGCGGCACTTCGGAGTCCCGCATTGGCAGGGGAACTCGTCGTATCGACTGCCATCGGTCATTGCGTAGTCGAAACAGATCTCCTCGCCCCGCGCGATTGCTCGAAGTGCGACGAGGACCAGTTGCCCAGATAACCCGGTGTTGGGGTCGCACGAGTGGTTGATCCAATCTGAGGGGCCCTCGGCAGTGCTCACGATGTAAAGATCTTCTTCGATCTGGAGGGCGAGCCGGCGGGCTTGCTCCCCGGCTCGGCGGAGGGCCGTACCGTCCACGACATGGCCACCCCATGCAGCGACGAGCTCGCCGGCATCGATGGGGGCCGAACAGAAGACAGCCCGTTGTCCTGCCTTATCGACCGAGCCAACTTCGGCCTTGCGGGTCAGCCATCCGGACTCGGGGGCGGGAGATGCATGAAAGAAAGCCGATGACTCAGTCGACATGAACAACCTCGATGCTCGTTCTCGCCGACAGCTCATACAGATCGAGGCGGCGATCTGCGAGCGGGCGCACCGCACCTTGGCGGCGGTGCTCGGCCAAAGTGGTGAAGTCCAGGTCTGCGATGGCGACCGTCTCGACGTTGGCATCCGCCTCTGCCGCGACCGCGCGGTCGGGGAAGCCGAAATCACTTGGGGTGAGGATGCAGCTGCGCGAGTAGTTGATGCGTTGCTCGCGGACCGGGAGGTTGCCCGCGCTCCCGGCGAGCGCCACGTAGATGCCGTTCTCGACCGCTCTCGCCTGGGCAGCGTAGCGAACCCGATTGTAGGCATTGAGCTCGTCCGTGGAGAAGGGAACGAAGATGAGGTCGACGCCGGCAAGGGCCAGCAACCTCGAGATCTCCGGGAACTCGATGTCGTAACAGATTTGAATTGCCACCCTTCCGAACGGTGTCTCGAACACCCGGATCTGCTTGCCCGGCCGGACGCCCCACACGTCGCGTTCGTGGGAAGTGATGTGGAGCTTCTCCTGCGGGTAGGAGTTGCCGTTCGGCGAGACGAGGTACGATACGTTCCGGGACTCGCCATTGATGATGAGGGGCATCGACCCTGCGATGACGGTGACGTTGTATTCACGGGCGCACTGCTCGAAGAACCGGAGGAGGCGCGGCGTGTGTCCGGCGACCCATCGGAACGCGTCGGCTCCGCGAACGCCGGCGGGTGCCAGACCGAAGAGCGCAGCCCCAAAATACTCCGGGAGCAGCAGGAAGTGTGAGTGGTATTCGTCGGCGGCTTCGATGAAGAAACGGATGGAGTCCTCGAGTTCTTCGATGCTCTTTAGACTCCGCATCAGATACTGCGCCGCGCAGACTCGTGCTCTTCGAGCTGGCCGTCGCAGGGGGGCCGCGGCGATCCGTCTCTTGGCCGAATCATAGGCCTCGTTTTTGCGCTCGAGCAACGTGGCGTAGTTGAGGCTCGGTGCGTCCCGCATGATGTTCATGCCTACGGTGAGAACTTTGTAGCCCGCGCGCAGGTGTGCACTCAGAGCACTGTCTTTGAGTCCCCCGAGGGTGACTGCCTCGACGTATTCGTCAGCCGTGAGTGCGCCGGCGTAGGCTGCGTACCCGGGTAGGCGGCCGTAGGCCAACATCCGCCTGAGGTTGTACCGGCGCAGCAACGTGTCGCGGCCTTGGTACAACTGCTGCGCCACCCCTCGGCCGCGCCACTGCGGATGCACTGCGATGTCGGCTCCGTAGAGCGTGTCGCCAGCCGGCGTGTGGGTGCTGAACGTGCCCGCGCCGGTCAACTCCTCGTAGTTGTAGAGATAGGGCTTGTCGTCGAGCTGGACGATGATGCTTGTGGCATACCCGACGATCTCTCCGCGGGACTCCGCGATGAGCTGTCCTTCGGGAAACGCCGAGTGCTGGAGCTCGTAGATTCGCGCGTCGTACATCCCCGAGTCCGGGTAGTCCGAGTAAGCGGCGCGCTGGCACTCCACGATCTTTGGAATGTCCTCGGGCTTCCAGCCGCGGATGCGAACCTTTGGGGGTTGTCGGGCCCTGGGGCTCATGACGTGACTCCCTGGGCGCACATCGAGGCAAAGCTCGGGAGGGTGGCAGGGGCGGTCAGCCACGCGCGCGCCTCTTCGGAGTTGAGAAGATACGGCCACAGTGGTTGTGGAACCGTGGCAGCCGCGGCGGCGAGTTCTTGCGCCTCCTCGTCCCACATGGGTCCCAACTCCAGCAGGTCGGAGGCGTGGACCGTGCCGCGGCAGTGGTCGGTCTTACACCGGCAGCGTAGTGCGGGGTCGATGTTGCATTCGGCGTAGTCGCACGTGAGCTGATCCCCGGCCACGAGATCGCGTCTCGCCACCTGAAACCACGGTCCGACGCCCCGAAGGCTGGGGTCACAGTCGTGGTTGATGTAGCGGCCCTCATCCCAGCAAAGGATTCGATTCTGCGCCCCATCGAGGTGAGCGTATCGGTCCACCACCACGAGTAACGTGGGTGGAAGAGTCGCCAGAGCATCGGGCGAGAACACCTGGTCCAATCCGTCCTGCGTCCATACAATGGTGCCACGCGGGATACGTGCCGTGGCAAACATCCCATCGCCAATGTGTTCCGCAGCAGGAAGTAGGCGAGCCGATGGATGGATCATCGAAGGTGCTTGAGCGTGGTGGACCCATGAGCGCAGGCGCGCCGTGGGCTTGCTGCGTCGGACGTCGCTGGCGACCCGGAGCCTTCAGAAGTATGGCGATACCGGAACCGGTGGCAATCAGAGAATGAAGGGAAGAGACGATACTGCCGGCGGGTCACGGTGTGGCTCCCGTCTGGCTCTGTGTGCCGTCGCCGCAAGGGCGGGCTCGATTGGGGACCGGGTCGGGTTGTCGCACCAGGAGCGTGGCGGCCAGTCGCTGAAGGACCGACAGCCCCAGCAGGGGACGACGGCGAGCCAGCCGCGTCCAGCTCTCTGCGGAGAGCCGGAAGACCGTCGTCGGGCTCTTGGCGAATAGGGCCGCCGGCGATACGACATCCTCGTTGAGCAGGGCGGTCTCTCCGAACCAGTCGCCAGGATCGAGCTCGGCCGACACGGCGCCGCTCCAGCAGATCGATCCGGTCAACACCATCCACAGGCCTTCGAACGGCTGGCCTTCCTCGAGGATGGTTGTATCAACCGCCCAAGTCTTCAGCGTTCCCGTGCCCACGACCCGCGCTCTCGAGGCGAGGTCCAGGCCCGAGAAGGGGGCCACGCCCTGGA
>CAYGTG010000270.1:4804-8901 GCA_964352485.1 uncultured Nannocystaceae bacterium
CTCGCGCGCAGATCCGAGGTGGGCTCGTTGACATTGACCAGAATGACGGTCGCGTTATCGTGGCCTCCGCGCCGGTTGGAGGCCTCGATCAGCCGCTGCGCTCCCGACGAAAGGTCTTCGGCCGTGCCGACGCTCTGCAAGACGCTGGGATCTTCGAGGGTTTCGTTCACGCCGTCGGTCGTGAGGATGAGGGTGTCCCCGGGCAGGAGGTTCAAGGGCAGCGTGTCGACGAGGACGGACCGCTGCGAACCCAACGAGCGGCTGAGGACGTGGCGCAAGGAGTGCTGACGCGCCTCGTCGGTTCCGATCAGGCCAGCCCGGAACAACTCGTTCGACACCGAGTGGTCGATACTCAGCGCCTCGAGCTTCCCGTGGCGCAGCAGGTAGAGCCGGCTGTCTCCGACATGCGCCATCGCTCCGCAGGTCCCTTCGATGAGCAGGACTGTTAGGGTCGTCGCGGCGCCCGCGTGAATGGGGGCGTGTGAAACGTCATAGGCTGCGCGGCAGGCTGCCTCGACGGTGCGCCGGGCAACGGAGACGAGCTTCGCGGGGTCGACCGGGCGAGAAAGCCCGAGGAGCCCCCGTTCCGCCTCTCGGTGTGCTGCCGCAACGGCAACCGCGGAAGCGACCTCGCCGCCAGGAACTCCTCCAACGCCGTCCGCCACCGCGAAGAAGCCCAGATGCTCGTCGCAGACGAACGCGTCTTCGTTGTTGCTGCGGACTCGCCCGGTGTCGGAGAGCGCGGCGGAACGAATCTTCTTCACTGTGAGACAGAGCCCGCGAACCGTCGCCGGGGTGCAACCAAAGTCCATCGCGGGCGCCGCATGGCTCCGGGAGGTGACCCGAAGGCTGGGCCCGTGGGCCAGGAAGCGGTCAGGGAGACCGCGTGTACACGCCCACAGGGCTTTCGCCGAGCATCGAGTTCATCTGCTTTGCAAAGCCGCACTTGTTCGCGACCCGAATCGACGGCGCGTTGCCATCTTCGATAATGCACGCCGTGCGCGTGAACGGAAGCGCTTGGTCTCCCCAGGCAAGGCAGGCCTTCAGGGCCTCCGTGGCCAAGCCCTGACCCCAGTGCGTCTTCGCGATGCTCCAGCCGGCCTCTGGCGTGTCGTCGATCCCGGGATCCATCGCGCGCATTCCCGGCAGGAAGCCGGCTTCACCCAGAACGCTCCGGTCCTCGAGAGACTCGAGCACCCAAAACCCGTACCCGACGAGAAACCACGACCCAATGTGTCGCTGCAACGACACGAACACCTCGGAGCGAGGGCGGGTCCGACCGCCGATGAAGCGGACGTGTTCCGGGTCGCCCCACATGGCTGCGAGCGGCTCCAGATCGGCGAGGGAGTACGGACGAAGCCGAAGCCGCGCGGTTTCGAGGATCGGAATCTCGGAGGGCTGACGCGACGGGGCCACTGGCGGTCCAAGCACGGGTCAAGGATAGACCCAGGGGGTTGTGCTGTGGTTGCGTAAAGCAGGACCGTTCGGTCGTGTCTCGGCCCCGCACGATTGTCCGGCCGGCGAACCGAAACTGCGAAGCTCACCCCCTGTGAGCCGGCGGGGGCGCTCACAGGCACGCCGACGTGTCGAGCTGGCACTTGGCATCACACGGAATCGGGTCGGTCGAGGTGCCCAACCCAAGCTCGGCGCATGTCGGGGATTCGAGTTCGGGCTCGCAGCCTTCCCCGTCCGCGACAATGCCGTCCCCGCAGCCCCACTCGCACCCGCTCAGGTCGAATCTACAGCTCGCCGGATTGCAGCCGAGCACACCACCGGTGAACACATGGTCGGGGTTGAGGACATCGACGACGTCGACGCAGGTCTGGAAGCCAACGCCTGGCTGCGCCAACGAAGAGCGCCAGGCTGAGGCCAGCCGGAAATCGCATCGCTCGGTGTACTGGATGGCCGATGGGCGCGGCGGGCTTTGGAAGCCGGAGTCTTGGTCCCAAAGCGGTGGAGCTACCGCGGTTTTTTGAAGGCTTCGATCGGCGTGAGAGTGCGGCCGCCGAGCCGAACCGGAGGTCCGTCTCCGATCATGGCGGCGGCGAGGAGTCCGAGCGTCTCGTGAATGCCCAAGCCGTTCCACTCCGCCGCGTACTGGGCTCCCTGTACGAAGAAGAGCAGTTCGGTGTCGAGCGCCAAGGCATTCGGGACCTTCAGGTTTGCGAGGCTCTCCGCCACGCAAACGTCTCCCCAGGCATCCAACAAGGAGCCGTCCGTGATCACAACCGACAGGTGCTCTCCCCTGTTCTCGAGCCGGAGTCTGATCACCGCTGGCTCTTTGCCGTTGCGGCCGACCGCGTGCAGGTAGCACGACAACAGCTCCTCGCTGGCTTGGTCGGCGAGTGCTCGGGCGACACTGCGCGCCCGTGGAAGCTCGCCTCGTTCACCGCTCCACGCTGCGGACCGAACCCGGAGCAGCGGGCGGGGTCCCTACATCAGTGCCATGCCATAGCTGCCGAACATCAGGCCGACGTCCGGGTTCGCGAAGTCGCTCTCGAGTCGGTCTCGGGCGAGCTGCGGGTCCGTCCTTTGTTTGCGGACATCGACCTGACGGACGAACTCCGCGTCACCATCACCACCGGCCGCGGTCGGGGGCGTGTCGTCGGTCGCCTCCGAACCCGTCGCAGTCTCTGGGCTTGGTGAGGGGGTCTCTTCGGTCTGTTCTTGCGCAGCGGCAGGCGCGTCCTCGGAAGGCGCGACGCGCTGTTCGAGCGCGAAAAGAATCTCGTAGACCTGCCCACGCTCCAGCTGCGCGTGCTCGTCGTCCCCAAACAGCGCCTCATGGCGTTCGATGTAGCGCTCCAGCATCGTCACGCCATCGATCGCCGGTGCGGCCTCGCCGGTGGTCTCAGCCGCGGCGAGCCAACCGTAGGCCATCCGGAGCACGAGAGCGTGACGTACCGAATCCGCAGAGGCCGTCTTCGGAAGTTGCAGCAGAGCGTGGCGCCACAGCTGAACGGCACCCAGGTAGTCTCCCTGCGAGAACTGCTCTTCCGCTAGCCAGTAGATTCGGCGAGAGGAAGCGGTGACCGCGTCGGCGGAGGGGTCTGGCGAAGAGGGGACGGTCGTCGGCGGGGGATCTCCTGCGCAAGCGGCGAGGCCCAGACAGCCACACAGGGAGATGTCTTGGAGCCAGGCCATTGGGCGTCTCAACGGACGCCTCCGACAGCGATTACACACCCGGGGCGTTGTGACTGGCTTGGGTGCCGTCGTTGCCCCAAAGCGCGGCCCGGACCTCGAGGTCCACGGCGCTCTGTCGATGATATCGTCCCGAAAGCGGTGTACGGACCCACACCCCTTATAGTGTCGGCGTGTGGGCACTGAAGAACCGCTCGCCGCATGGCGTCGGGCGGAACTGGGTCCGAGACCGCAACGGCGTGCATCACTGGCTCGTCGCCCTCAAAGCCACGTACAACATCGGCCCCGGTGGCGTGCTGGCGCTGGCAGACGAGCAGCCCGAGCCGGCGCTCGAACCGGAGTATCGGGGCGAGCCGGGGAAGAGCAGCCTGGTGCAGGACGGTGAACTCAGCGGCATGAAGCCGAGCACTGAGGTGTTGGTGCGGGGTTCGGCACATGCCCCCGGTGGGAAAGCTGCACGGTCGGTCCGGGTTACGCTCCGTTGCGGCCCGATCCAAAAGTCGATCGTGGCGCACGGGCCCCGGGTGTACTTCGAGGGGGTGACCGGGCTGAGCACGACGGAGCCGGCGTTGTTCACCACCGTCCCCGTGGTGTACGAGCACGCGTTCGGGGGTTGGAACGATGATGACGCGGACCCGGCCAAACAGCGGCTCGACGAGCGCAACCCGGTGGGGCGAGGCTTCGGTCGCTCGGCGAAGAAGCTCGCCAACACGCCCGCGCACACGCTGGAGATGGAGGGGGCTGGACCGGCGGGGTTCGGTCCGATCGACCCCAGCTGGTTGCCGCGACGCGGCTTTGCGGGGACATACGACGCGGTCTGGGTCGAGCAAAAGAAGCCACTGCTGCCGGACGACTTCGACCCGCGCTTCTACATGAGCGCACCCCTCGACCAGCACGCGCCTTCGTACCTGCGCGGTGGTGAGCCGGTCGGTGTGCTGAACATGACGCCGCAGGGA
>CAYGTG010000271.1:0-8882 GCA_964352485.1 uncultured Nannocystaceae bacterium
ACTCCTCCTTCCCCGCTTTTTCTCACTTCATTTCGCTTAAACGCGAACCGGGTGGGAACCAGCTCGATGCGCTCTTCGGTGAACTCCGCTGCACCGGACATGGCAGGAGCGTAGCAGCCTCGGTGCGGCTCACCGCCTTCGCGTTTTCATAATTCTACTCGACCTGTCCCCGGGCGCTTTCGTTGCGTTGCCGCTGTCGCGAGTCGCCTTCGTTCGCACGCCATGCCGCGGTCGAACACCACCACCCAAAGGCTCTGTGAAATTGGGTAGAAACGACGCGTGGCGTGGTCCTTTCCGTTCATCGGTGCGGGCGAAGCGGAGTACTTCGAGTTCGCTGAGTTGCACGTGTGGTTCGAACGGGTACCGTCAGCTCGAGAAAAGAAGGCCATCGTCAAGTCTGTGCCGTCCCCCGTCGATGACGTGCGATGGCGGAAACAGCACCTGTGGATCTCCAGCGAGGCCCGCGTGCAGTGCGACATCGGGAGCGCCTACGGGGACTACTCGGGGCCTCGTTCTCGGAGCTACATCGCCCAGGAGGCGGCTCGACGACGCTTCGATGCAGCGCTCGAGCAGTGGCTCCGCGATGCCCACGCCGTGGTGCCGATCACGGTGGCCTACCGCCGACAGGACCCCGAGGCTGGGGGGACCGTGTTGTCCGACTGGCACGACTGGAGTGTGGCTCAAGCTCGCTCATTCCTGCCTGCATTCACCGATGCCCTGGTGGCAAAGCGTTCGTCTCCAGCTCAGAAGCTGGGGGGACGCCTCATCCTCGACGTGTTCGTCTCTGACCCTGATGCAGACCTCACCGAGGCCGAGAGGGTCTTTGTTGCGCCCGAGCTTCAGCGACAGCGCCTCGAACGGGTGCGCGATGCACTGAACGGAATCGGAGGATCCGACAACGAGGGGTACCGCGAAGCCCTGGTGACGTCGTCGGAACACCTGCGAGACGGTGAGGACTTCACCGACGCCCTCGTGAGCTTGACGAGTCATGTGGTGGAGTGGGGTCATCCGGTTGAAGGCGACCTCGCCGTCTTGCTCGTTGCCATTGGTCAGCGGTTGCGCACCAGCGGGTTTGCCACCCCGAGTCGCCACCACGGGGCCTACCTCTACGCCGTCCTACAGGCGGCCGTGGTGCTTGAGAACACCGAGTTGGCCGCCTTCGCCACAGCGACAATTCGAGAGCGCGGCCATGGGTTGAGTCTGCTTGCCTGGTCTCGCATCACGTCTTGTGGGCCGGGCGAGCCCGTGACGGCCTTGGCGTTCGAGATGCAACCACCGAGCGCATCGGATTGGTATGCGCATGCCTGCAAGCAGAGCGACCCCGCGGTTGCTCTCGAGGCCTATGAAAACGCGATGCAGCTTGCTGACCCGCCGTGGCAGGCGGTGAACAACGGCATCGCCGTTCTCCTCGCGGTCCATCCGAAGACCGTCCCAGCAGCGTTGGCGAAGCGATGGCTCCGACGCGGGCAGGCCGTGACCGAAGCGGCTTGCGCCCACAACGTGGCATGCCTGCTGGTGCGTCTTGGTGACCTCGACGGTGGCGCGGCGGCCCTGTGTGATGCTCTCGAACGCGGAGCGGACCCCAGGCCGATCGCGGACGATGAAGAACTCGGCGCCATCCTGAGTCGCAGCGATGTTCAGGCGGCGTTGAGGCGTTGAGGGGCACCGCGAGCGCGGCATCGAGGCGTAGTCTGCGGTCGCACGCCATGCCGCAGTCCAGCGCCACCAACCGCCAGCTCGTCCTCTCCCAGCGTCCCAAGGGAGAGCCCACGGGCGACACGCTCCGCCTCGAGACCGCCGACATCCCGACCCCGGGTGATGGGCAGATGCTGCTGCGCAACGAGTACCTGTCTCTGGACCCATACATGCGGGGCGGATGAGCGCGGCGAAGTCGTATGCCGATCCCGTGAAGGTGGGCGAGGTGATGATCGGCGGCACGGTCTCGCAGGTGGTCAACTCCAACCTCGATCGCTTCGCCGTGGGAGACTGGGTCGCAGCGTTTGGCGGTTGGCAGGACTACGCAGTCTCTGACGGTCGCGGTGTCGTGAACCTCGGCAAGAGCCCGGAGTACCCGACCTGGGCGTTGGGCGTGCTGGGCATGCCGGGGCTCACCGCGTACGCCGGACTGACGTAGATCGGGCAGCCGAAGGAGGGCGAGACCTTGGTCGTGGCCGGAGCGAGCGGACCCGTCGGCGCAACGGTGGGGCAGATCGGAAAGATCCTCGGCTGCCGCGTCATCGGTGTTGCCGGCGGCCCCAAAAAGTGCGCCCACGTGGTGGAGACGCTGGGCTTCGATGCGTGCATCGACTACAAGGCGCCCGGGTTTGCAGACGCGCTGCGGGCCGCGGTTCCCGAGGGGATCGACATCTACTTCGAGAACGTCGGCGGAGCGGTATTCGACGCGGTCTTGCCGCTGCTCAACACCTCGGCACGGATTCCTGTGTGCGGGCTGATATCCGGAGGAGGGCTACATCGGCGGTCAGCGCGTATACCGTTGCCCGGTAGGCGACGTTGACCTGCGAACTGACGACCTCGCGCTCCAGAATGACCAAACGGCCCAGCCCATCGGCCTCAACCCGCCGCCCCTCAGGCATCAGATGCAGGCCGTTGGCGTCGACGTCGATATCGTGGGCAGGGCGTCGGCCCAGATGCTTGCCATGCACAATCCATATCGCGCCCGCGAACGCGAGGCCGACCGCGAAGGGAAGCATGGACGCGCCTTCAAAGATCGCGATCACACCCGCCGCGATGCCTACGACAAGCGCGAGCCAGCCGAAGAGCACGCCGGTGCCACCGGGCATGGAATCGCGGAAAATTCGGTTGGCCATGGGGCGGCTTCGATCATAGGACAGGTTTGCGAACCCGTCCTACTTCCGCGGAGAGCCGCCGCAGTTGTCGGCTTATGACGCCTGCTGCTGCTGCTGGATCATGATCGTCACCATGCCCGCGGCGACGGCGGCTGGGGCGTTGGCCTGGGTCGCCTTGGGCTGGCACACACAGCCGACATTGCTCGCCATGATCGGAGCCGGCTTCGTTGGTTGGGTGCCTACGCGCCCCTCCCAACTATGGAACAACCTCGAAGACGACCTCGGACTTCAAGACCTGACCGGTGTTCTCGTCCGTCACCTCCACGCTCACCCGATACTCTCCGAGGCTCGGCTCGGCGATCGGGGTGTTCAGGTGAATGATGCCGTCGCCTTCGTGCTTCGAGGCGGGCATCGCAAACTCACTCCTCTCCCCACCATGCTCGACGGTGTGTCGGCTAGACATATTGAGGCTGCCATCGGAGGACGTGGCGCCCGCCAGCGACACTCGCACGGTGAACGCACCATCCGCGACCCGAGGCTGAGGGACGATCTCTTGGGTGCCGAGGATCACGTAGGTTCCCATCACCGTAAGCCCCTCGAGCGCGTCGATTCGCCGGGCGGCCAGCTTCATGAAGTCGGGACCACCGATGTGAAACCCGCGGTATTCGTTGGAGCCATAGGCAACCTCCAGCTCCAGCTTCGAGTCGCCGATGCTCAGCCCGTAGCTGCTCACCCGAATGTCGTCCGCCACGGTTCTGCGGCTGTTGAGCTTGAGGGAGGCCTCTTCGGGCCCAGAGAACAACAGCTGGAGCATGGTGAACGAGTCCCCTCGCAGCTCGGTCCGCAAGGGCAAGTTCGCGCGCGCACTCAGCCACGCCCGGTCGCCAAGCGCCACCGCCTTGATTGCGGAGACTGCCGGGAGCGCGTCCGCAGCATCGGAAACCACCACATCCGGGCCCTGCGCATAGCTCAGCCGCCGGCGAGTCGCCTCGTCGAACGCCGACGCAATGCCCTCAGACACTGGTACCTGGAGGCTTTCCTCGGTCATACTCGCGTGGAGACACCGAGCTTGTATCTGCGACCGCGTGGAGAAGAGGCTCGAGGCGATCGAGATCGTCCCCGTGCATTCACTGTCGTCTTTACGGCCCGTCCACGTGAAGGTATCGCCGCCGCCTGGCTCGATCTCGACGTCGGTGTAGCCGTCCGCTCCGAGTGCTTCACGCGCGTCGCTCGTCGTCGAACATCCCGGCAGCAACGCGAGCGTGCCCAGCAACACGCATCCGATGAGCGTTCGCGTTCCCATTCGCGACGTTAGAGTCGCACAACACGCGAACGGATCACACGGCCGCGAAGCCAGCGGGACGGTCTCTGACATCATCGTCAAACCCGAGTCGATCGCGGAGCGATGTGCGCTATGGTCCCGCGGGTCAGGCGGTGGCGACCTGACCGATTGCGACACGATGTCGAACGAACGACAGCTCTCCGACCTCCTGACCGACGCCGGTTTTCCCCAGACCGAGCCCGACCCGGATCTCGACGCCGAGTGCACACGAGCCGGATATCCAACCCGCGCCGAGCTCATCGCAGCCTGCAAGGGCAAGCGTGCCGCGTGGCGAGCGCTTGCCCACCGCGATCTCCTGACGTGGTTCGATGCCGAAGGTGACTTCGCGGAGCCGCGCGCCCACTCCCTGCTCGCGATGGTCGTGGTCCGAGTGCTCCGCCCCTTTCGGTCCTTCGATGAGACCTGGTCGGACAAGGTTGGCTTGGTGCTGACCTCGGATGAGATCCGCGTCGCGCAGCCCGTAGACCAGACGGTGCGGGGCTCCGTGAGGCTCGATGCCGTCCTGCTCTTGGCCGCAGAGGTCGCCAAGAGCGAAGGCTCGGCGCTGCGGCCGTGTACGCTGCAGACCGTGGACGGTACGGCTGCAATTGCGCTGCTCCCCAAGCCTGTGGCCATGCGTGCGTTCGAGCAAGAGCTCCTGACTCCGCTCCCGCCGTGGGAGTTCGCGGCGCGCCGCCTCGCGTGAGGCGACCCTCGCTCAGCCTCGGGTCATCCACGCCTCGACGTCCTCGCGCAGCTTCTCGAGCCCGAGCTCGGCGTACCCGTCGCGGGCCCGGCTCGCCTCTCGTCGCGAGCGTGTCTCGTCCCTTCCGGCCATCCGCAGCGCCTGCGCGAACTCGAATCGGGTGTCGGCGATCAAAGCCGGAGGGGTCTCGTTGTCGGTCCGCAGCTGCAGCGCTTGGTCTGTCTCGCCGCGCATCCGGTACACCTGCCCGAGGTTGAACACCGCCAGTGCGTACTTGGGAGCGCCCACCGTGAGTTGCTCGGCGACGTGCATCGCCTGCTGGTGGGCCTGCAGGGCCTTGTCGAGGCGGCCGAGCATCTCGAGGGCGTTGCCGCCCGCGAAGGACCTGCTCACCGGCGCGTCGGACGTGTTCGTGTTCGAGGTCGCGGCAGAGGCCAAGGGGGAGTTGCGAGTTGCTAGTGAACCTCGGGTTCCACGGCATCCACCAGGCGAGTCTCCTGTATTACGGCGTGCTCTCGGCCCACCACGCCCTGCGCTGTGCCGTCGTGCCTTGTGCCGACCAAACCGAGCCCGCGCCCGAGCCTCTCCTGTCGGACAACTGCTGCTGTTCTCGGCACCCAGCGCTTGCCCCCTGAGTCTTCGTCCACAAGCGCTGCACCGCGCTCGTCCCGGCGTGCCTCCGTTTTTGGACGAGCACGCCGACAAGTGCCGGTGCGAAACTCAGGAAGCGGCGTTCGCCGCCCTGCGAGCCGGTCCGCTCACTGGGGTCAAAAGCGCGTGGTAGCGTTAAAGGGCCGTGGGCTCTGACGACTTGAACTGGGCGAGCACCGAGGATGCCGACTCCTTCGACGAGGACCTCAGGGCGCTCGCGGCAGCGCCGAACGTAGATCTACCCCGGCTCACTCGTGAACTTGAGGCCGGGGCTCTGGTGGCCGACACGTTTCGGGTGGAACGAAAGCTCGGCGAGGGGGGGATGGGCGTGGTCTACCTCGTCCACGACGTCGAACTCGAGCGGCCAGTCGCGCTCAAGCTGCAGCGCAAGGAGAGTGAGCAGTCGACGTTGCGGATGGCCCGCGAAGCGAGAGCGATGGCTCGCGTCTCGCACCCCAATGTCGTCCCGGTTCACGAAGTCGGACAACACGATGGGCAGCTCTTCATCGCGATGGAGTACATCCCTGGCGGAACCGTGCGCCAGTGGCTCGAGACCCCTCGGTCTTGGAGAGAGATCGTCGATTTGTTCGTCCAGGCAGGTCACGGCCTGGCCGCGGCCCATGCGATCGAGCTGGTGCACCGAGACTTCAAGCCCGACAACGTGCTGGTTGGTGAAGATGGCCGCGCTCGGGTTGCGGACTTCGGACTCGCTCGCGCAATCGTGCCCCGGCAAGAAGACGACAGCGCAGAGTACACCGCCAGATTGCCCGAGGTGTCTGCCGGAACGCGCACCGCAGCCGGGTCGGGTGCGGAGTCCCGGCCCGAGGCCGCCTCGAGCTCCGAGCGCGCGTCGCTGCTCTCGAACAAGCTCACCCAAACCGGGGCAGCGGTAGGCACGGTGGCATACATGGCCCCCGAGCAGTGGGGTGGCAGCAAGCTCGACGCCCGGGCAGACCAATTCAGCTTCTGCGTCGCGCTGTTCGAGGCGCTGTACGGTGTGCGGCCCTTTGCCGGTCGAAGCGCAGGGCCACTTCTGTACAACATCCAACGCGGCCAGATCCGGGACCCTCCGCCGGGCCGCCGAGTTCCCCGCCGAATTCTGAAGATCCTGCGCAGAGGACTTGCAGCGGAGCCCGAGTCGCGTTTTTCCTCGATGCTCATCCTGCTTCGAAAACTGGAGAGGCAGCCGATTTCCCGATCTCGGGTCGTCGCCTCTGTGGGGGCGCTTGGTGTGGCAACCGTCGTCGGCACGGCGATGAACACCGAGGACGCGGACGAGCCATGCGAAGCGGGCGTTGCTGAAATGCATCGTCTATGGACGCCCGCGACCGAGGATGAGCTTCGACGCGCTGCCGAGGCAACGGGCAAGCCCTACGCAGTCGAGGCACTCGAGCGTTCGCTGAGGCCCTTGTCCAGCTACGCGGACAGATGGACCCAGGCCTACACGGTCGCGTGCGAGTCGACGCATGTTCGCAAGGAGCAGACAGAGTCCACATTCGAGCTGGTCGCAGCGTGCCTTGCGGGACGTCGCCAAGCCTTCGAGGGGCTCGTGGGTGAGCTTCGCTCTGGAGAGCTGGCAAGACTCGAGTCCTCAGTCGGCGCGGCAACGTCGCTGCCGGCTCTGGAGCCGTGCACAAACGCAGCGGCGCTCGGGCAACTCGACCCATTGCCGTCGGACGTGGAGGCACGAGGGTCGCTTCTCGAGCTGCGGGCCGAGATTCAGGCGTTTCCAGAGCAGGCTTCGGACATGGACTACGAGGACGGTATCGCTCGAGCCCAGGACCTCCTCGATCGCGCAAAGGCCATCGGATATCGGCCGACGATCGGCCGAGCGCGGCTCGCGATCGTCGGTGTCCAGACACGAGCAAGCCGGATCACGAGCGATGACCAGGTACGCAAAGCCTTCAACGATGCATTGGCCTCTGGTGACTACCACCTGGCCGCGGATGCCGCCGCGCGCTCGGTGGAGTTCTATGCCCCCAAAGACGCGGCCGAGGCACACCAATGGGGCTCCACGGGAATCACCCTGCTCGACAAAATTGGTGCCTCGAAGTCCGCATACCTCCGCCTGCTGCGGGCCGAAGCGGTGGCCTATGGCATGGCGCAGGACTTCGAGCACGCCGAGCCCGTGTTTCGCGAGATCATCGACTCGCTCACCGCGGAGGATCCCGAGGATCCGAAGCTCGCGACTGCCTACGCGGATCTCGCCGTCACGCTCGCACATCGGGGCGAGTTCGAGGCGGCAGCCACGTCCTTTGAGGAGGCCCACGCGCGGACCATTCAAGCGCACGGATCGCGACACCCCGATGGTGCTCTGGCGCTCGCAAACGTTGCGAGAATCAGACTGCAGATGGGCGAGCGGCACGTGGCCATCGGATTCTTCGAGGAGGCGCGCGCGCGCCTTGCCGCGGCGTACGGAGACGAATACCCCGAGGTTGCTCGCCTCGACAATGACCTCGCAGACCTCTACGCGGGTTCCGGCGAGGTGAACCGGGCCATTGCGCTCCTCGAGCACGCGATCAAGGTGATGCGAACAACGGACGGACACCGCTTACCCGCCAGGTTCGAGGCGGAAGTCCTGTACTCACAGCTGCTCGCCGAGACCGGTCGCGATTCAGAGGCCGCCAATGCGCTCGAGTTCACGATCACAACGATCCGCGAGCTCGGGATGCCGATCCAGCTCTCACTTGCGCTGACGGAGGGCGCCTCCCAAGCGCATCGCCGCGGCGATCACCGAGCGGCCCTCGAAATGGGTCGCGAAGCCAACGAGGCGTGGGGCCAAACCGAATCGACCAGCGGAAGGACCACAACCTGGCTCTACGTCGGCCAAGCCCACCTCGCCCTCGAGGAGCTCGACGACGCGGAGTCAGCGTTCCGATCGGCGATCGAGTCCGCGGCCGGGCGGCAGACCGCGACCGCCTACGCAGCCCAGGCGGTGCTGGGCATCGCGCGGGTGCAAGACGCCAGAGGCACCATCGATCCCAAGACCCCTGAGCTGGTCCGAGGTGCCATCGCGAGTGTCGAAGGTGGAAGCGCCGCCTCTCGAGTGACCGCCAAGGCTCTCCACGAATGGCTCGAGCAACACGGCCACAGCGTCGACGAGTAGCAAACGCCGCGGGGTCCCGAGCGACGACCGCCGAGTGGATCTTGTCCGCGGCGCGGGGACGACTCGATGTCCGAGCAAGACTTGTTGCGAACGCTGCGGCGCCTGCACGCCGACTTGGCCGAGCACCTCGACGACGCCAGTGATGGCGAGCCTGTCGACGACAGTGTCGGCACAATTTGACCTCGGCTTACTGCAACCATTCCAGTGGGTCCTTGTTGTTCACCGAAAGACCTCCCCGCTCGTCAGAAGGCCGGGATGGTGCAGTGCGAAACCGTGGGCAGCTCGGGGTGG
>CAYGTG010000272.1:0-8868 GCA_964352485.1 uncultured Nannocystaceae bacterium
ACCCCCGGCTGCACCGAGAAGCATCGCCATCGCGGAAGTAGCAGAGCACGCGCGATGGCGCAACCGAGGTTCTCCGAGCGCTCGTCGCCCATGGAGAACGTCCGGTGCTGTTCTCCGCCGCGGACCCCGGGGTCGAGGGCGTCGAGTACGAGCCGCAGGATCGCGACCGGTTCATCGCACGACTCGCACAGGCTCGGGTTGTGATCGCGAGCGCGGGGAGCCAGCTGATCTCGGAGTGCGTTGGGCTGGGGATTCCGATCCTCGCCCTGTACACGGACGGCGATGATGAGCAGCGGCTCAACGCGGCGATGGTCCTCGATGCCGGCCTCGGAGATGGATGCTCATTTCAGGCCCTGACTCCAAGCCGACTCGCTCGCTTCGTCGACTCGCCCCCGCTCCCCCGCCCTGTGGCGCAGCTCGGACCCGATGTCGCAACCGCGACCATGGACGAGATCGACTCGGCCCTGCTATCTCTGCCCGCATGACCGAGGAACGAACCGCGCTCGACGGCTTCATGACCGGCCGCGCGCCCGCGATGCTGCTGGTCGGGCTCGTCGGTGTGGCTGCGATGCTCTGGTTCGTTGTGGGGATCATCGCTGCGCCGTGGCAGCTGGACGACGACAGCCCCACGGTGATGTCCAGCACCGCCGAGTGCGACGCAAGACGCGGCGCTCAGTACCAGATCCGCGTGGATGGAGAGACCTACGGCCACTGCGGCGGCGCAACCAACAAATGTGGTGAGGTCGAGGCGATCGCGGTCGCCTACGACGAGGACGATCCGTCGCAGTGCCGTGTCGCAAGCGCAGCCGGCGGCCTGGGTCGCTACGAATCCACCTTCCTGCTGCTTGGGCTGGGGTTGAGCTTCGCCGGAGCCGCAGGCGCAAGCTTCCTGCTCAGCCAACGCACTCGGGTCGCGGGCACCCACGGAGACCTGAGCGCCGAGGCTGCCGCCGCCCGGTTCCAGCGGTTGCAGCGCATCTGTTGGGCCTCACTCGCGGCCGCGATGGTCACCGCCAACGGCACCGCCTTGTACCTGCTCCTGTAGTGACACCGGGGTCGTGATGCCCGACGACAACGCACAGCGCGGGTTTCACCCCTGGCTGGGGGGCCTGCTAGAGTCTCCGCGCTCATGAGCACGACCGAAACGCCCACAGTCGAAACGAAGGTTGATGGACGCGCGGGAGACCGCAGCCGCGAGCTGATGGAAGCGGCACAACGCGTGATCCCCGGTGGCGTCAACAGCCCAGTCCGAGCGTTCGGTCCGGTGGGCGGCGATCCCCCGTTCGTGCGCAAGGCCAAGGGCCCGCACATCATCACAGAGGACGGCGTCGCGCTCATCGACTACGTCGGCACGTGGGGCCCGGCAATCCTCGGGCACGCACACCCCGAGGTGATCGACGCGGTCCAGAAGGCCGTTCGGGATGGGCTAAGCTTCGGCGCAGCATCGGCCGGCGAAGTCGACTTCGCCGAACTGGTGTGTTCGATGGTGCCGAGCCTGCAAGGCGGCATGGTCCGGATGGTCAACTCGGGAACCGAGGCCACGATGAGCGCGCTGCGGCTCGCCCGCGGCTACACGGGTCGCGACAAGATCATCAAGATGGACGGCGGCTATCACGGCCACGCCGACTTCCTCCTCGTCGCCGCCGGCTCCGGCGCCGCAACGCTCGGATTGCCGGGCACCGCGGGGGTTCCTGCCGACGTCGTCAAGCAAACACTGCTCGCGCCGCAGAACGACCTCGACGCGATCAGGGCCATCGTCGCGCAGCATCCCGACGACATCGCGGCGATCATCGTCGAGCCGGTCTGCGGCAACATGGGCTGCGTCCCGCCCGAGCCGGGCTACCTCGAGGGCCTGCGGGAGATCACCGCCGAGCACGGCATCGTCCTGATCTTCGACGAGGTCATGACCGGGTTCCGGTTGGCCAAGGGCGGCGCGCAGGAGCTGTTTGGGGTCACGCCCGACCTCACGGCGCTGGGCAAGATCGTCGGCGGGGGCCTCCCCTGTGCTGCGTATGGCGGAAAGCGAGAGATCATGGAGAAGCTCGCGCCCGTAGGCCCTGTCTACCAAGCGGGCACGCTCAGCGGGAACCCCATCGCCGTCGCCGCCGGCATGGCCACGCTCAAGATCCTCGAGCGCGACTCGCCCTACGCTCAACTCGACGCGATGACCGAACGGCTTGCTAAGGGAATCACGGAAGCGGCCGATGCGGCCGGCCTCCCGTTCACCAGCAACCGCGTGGGCTCGATGTTCACCGGCTTCTTCCGCAGCGGCAGAGTCCGCAACTACGAGGACGCCAAGGCCAGCAACCTCGACCAGTTCACGCTATGGCACGCGGCCATGCTGGAGCGCGGTGTGTATCTGGCTCCCTCCCAGTTCGAGTCCGGCTTCGTCTCCGTCGCGCACACCGAAGGGATCATCGACCAAACGGTCGCCGCAGCCAAAGACGCGATGCTCGCTGTCGCGGCCGCGGGCTGACGCTGACCGCCCACCGCACATGATGCCCCGGATCCTGATCCTTGTAGCCTTGGGAACCGGGCTCGCGTGCACCAAGGCCGCCGGCCCTCCGCCCACGGCGACCAACACTTCTGCGCCCGCCTCCTCCCTCGTGGAGACGCCGCCCGTCGCCGGCGTCGCGTGGAAAGCGAGCGCAGCCGACTACCTGGACCAACGCGTTGGGGCCTGGCTCGCCGATCCTCCATCGGTCGCGAACGTGAAGTGTGCGATGAGCTGTCACACCACGTTTCCAGCCGTGCTCGCGCACGCTAGCCTGCCCGCGGATCGCACGGCAAACATCGCCCTGGCCCGGTCGCGCTTCGAAGCACGGCTTCCATCGGCGTCCCCCGGCGCAACTCCGTTCTATGGCCGAGACAACAACGCCAAGGTCCAGGAGTCGCACGCCACCGAAGCGGTCCTCGCGGCCACGGCGTTCGTGCTCGACGACTTGGCCCGAGGCGGGCAGATCGGAGCCCCTGCCCACGAGGCCCTCGAGAGGATGTGGTCTCGGCAGGCTCCCGACGGCGCGTGGCCGTGGCTCGACTTCGGACTCGAGCCATGGGAGCACCAAGACGCCTTTGGCGTCGCCATGGCTGCACTCTCGGCCGGGCGACTCCCTGCCGACACCACGCCGGGCCAGGCCGAAGGCGTAAACAAGCTGCGTGCCTATGTGCAAGCCAACCTCGAGCGCGTGCCCCTTCACGACCAGGTCGCGCTCCTGTGGTCCTCGAGCGCCCTCGAAGGCCTGTTGTCGCCGTCGCAGGCCAAGCAGATCGCGGCCAAGCTTCGCAAGACACAGCGCCGTGACGGGAGCTTTGCGATCGGCCGACTCATGCCTGGCCACGCCAGCACCTCCTCGAAGGGGGACGGCTACGCCACCGCGCTCGCAGCGCTCGCGCTGTGCACCACCGGCCTCGAGCCAGAGGCGGCCAAGGACGGCCTCGCGTGGCTGGGCAGCCACCAACAACCCGACGGCTCGTGGCCAGGGCAGTCCCTCAACGGCCGGGGTCGCACCGCCGAGCGCTACATGACCGACGCTTCGACCGGATACGCGGTGCTCGCCCTGTCGACCTGCGCGGGCGGATGAGGGCTCTGCCAGAGGCTCGACTCCGCGACACCACCGCCGCTGCTGCGACAGTGATGTCGCACCGCACCGCCCCCACCTCGCCCAAAGCACGCCTGCGCCACGCGTGGCCCGGCGTTTGCACTCAGCGGCGGCGTGGATAGGCGACGGCCCAGGAGGGCTTGTTGGGTCGCCGCATACGTGACGTGTGCGGCGTTGGTGTTGGCTGGAACTGGATGTGATGAGAACACGGACGAAGCGCGGCCGGAGATGGCGGCCGAAGACGCTTCGACCGGAGATGACAGTGAAGGACAGGATGAGCCCCCGGCGGCCGAGGCCGATTGTGAGGGGGAAGGTGCGTGCGCGGGGGACAGTCTCTGCGACATCTACGACTGTGGCGGCCGGCCGGCGCGCTACAACCACTTCGGATGCGAGCGGGTCTCTTGTGACGTCGACGAAGACTGCCCGTCCGGAGAAGCCTGCTTCTCGCTCGCATTCGGCCGCAGTTGCGAGGCATCGAGCACCGTCTGCTTCCAGGAGGGAAACGCGTGCGTGTGCGAGGCGAGCGACGACTGCGAGGGCATCTTGGATGCGCACTGCCTGCCCACCGAGTTCTACCCTCCTTCGGACTACTGCGACCCCGGGGCGTTCCCATGTGACGAGCTCGACGCATGGCAAATCGCGCTGCGGCGTGCCGCGCAGGAGCACGCCGGCACGCCGATGGGCGAGGCCCTGAGGGATTGTGCCGCCGAAGCGACGGAAGCCAGCGAGATGTGCGGATGACGACCCGGCCACTGCTGTGGGTCTCCTTGCTGGGAGCGATCGGATGCGCACCTCCAGCGGAGTCACCGGACGCCTGCCAGGGCGCCTCGATCCGCATCGCCACGACACGCTTCCACGGGGAGAATCGCTCGGGCGTGTATGAAGGCGGCGCGTCCCTGCGAGCGAGCGCGATCGAAGCGCGGGGCATGCAGCTGCGCTGGGCGTCCGCGCCGTTTCACACCCTCGAGATCGATGGGGTGATCTACCCGCCGCTGGTCTACGCCTCGCCGCTGTTCGTTCCTGATCAGCCGATCGAGAGCGAGGACTTCGAAGGGGCCACGGATGTGGTCTACACGGCGACGACCAACGGCTGGATCTATGCGATCGGTGCGGACGACTGCGATGAGCCCGGTCAAATTCTGTGGCGCTCCCGCATCAGTGATGCGGCGCCGATCGACACCTTGGATCAGGGCGTGCCGCTGGGCGTGTTGTCCACGCCCGTCATCGACGACGACCTCGGGAGGATCTACGTCTGCGCCTACGACGGCCGCGCTGGCTGGCAGCTCCACGCGCTGTCCCTTCGCGACGGCACCGAAGCCGCCGGTTGGCCCGTGACCATCGCGGATTCAGCGCTCGCGCCGGTCAACACCAACGGGCCGGCCACCTTCCACCATCCCAGCACCATGTCGCAGCGCGGGGCCCTCGCCCTGTCCCCCGATCGCTCCCGTGTCTATGTGCCGTTCGGGACGTATTGGGGTACCGGCACCGGTTGGCTCGTCGGCATCGACACGACCGCGGCGTCGATCGCATCGGCCTTCTCCTCCGCCCCTTCGACCCAGATGGACGGCAGCGGCGGCATTTGGGGTTCCGCCGGTCCGCTCGTCGATGACGCAGGCAGAGTGTGGGCGACCACGGGCAACAGCCCACCGGGAACCGGCGACGCGCCGGGGGTGTGGGGCAACTCGTTGATCCAACTCGACGCGGAGCTGCGGCTCGAACGCGCGTACTCCCCGTTCAACTACTGCGTCCTCGACGACCACAACATGGACCTCGGAGCCAGCCAGCCCCACCGGCTAGCGCCCATGCCCGAATCCTCCACGCCCAACCTCATCGCGTTCGGCGGCAAACAAGGCGTCGTCTATCTACTCGACACCGAGGCGATTCCCACCGCGGGGCTCGGGCGGGGTCCATGCTCGACCGACGCAGCCGTCGACAGGTCGCTGCACGCCCCGGCGCCCCAGCCTCAGTTCAACTCGCGCGGGCCACTAAGTGTCTTCGGTCCGTACTCGGACGAGTTTGGGGAGATCGACCACGCGAAGATGCGGACCAAGCTGGCCGAGTGGAGCGACGAGCAGAACAATCGATTCCTCTTCGCCAGTGGGACCGCCAAACAAAGCCCCGAGTCGACCACGAGCGTCGCCCCCTCGATCGCGAAGCTGCGGGTCGCCATCGCCGACGACGGGCGGGCGTTCCTCGAAAACGCGGCTCAAAATGAGGAAATCATCATGCTCAATCCGGGGTCACCGATCGTGACCGGCGTCGGAGACGACGCCACGGTCTGGGTCCTTGACCGAAACGCACCGAGATCGGCGCCGCTGCTCGACCCGGGGACGCCCCATCCTCGGCTCTACGCGTTCGCAGCCGACGACCTTCGACTGCTGTGGTCCGAGGACACCGCCGGACCATCTGGGAAGTACACATCCCCGATCGGCGTGGGGGATGCGCTGGTCGTTGCGACGGACCGTATCGAAGCCTGGAGTCCAGACTGATTCGAGCGCGTGCTGTCAGCGCGTTGGCGGCCAGCGCCCCCCGACGACGTGGAGCCAAGCCACCGACCCGGCAGCGCACGCCCGCAGCCCATCCATGACGCGCTACCATGCCTTCAACCCGTGGCCTTCCTCGCGATTCAATGCCCGTCCTGCGCGTCGACCGACGTGACGCTTCGTGGCGGCGGCAACTACGGGTGCAACCACTGCTCGACCTCATTCGTCCGCCAGCAGCAGCCCCCGGCACCGCCGCCGCCACCGCCTCGGCCGTTGAGCGTCCCGGTCAACTCCTACGGCCCACAGGTTCATGCGCCCACGGTTGCGCCGGTGCAGATTCAGGTCGCGGCACCGCGGCGGACGGGGTGCATGTCGGCCATCATCATGTTGTTTGCGTTCGGTCTTCCCCTCGCCGGGGCCGGCGTCTCGTTTTGGCAGTCGCACCAAGCATCGCAGGCGACCCAGACCGCGACCACGGCCCGGGCCACCGTTGCGAAGAAGCCTGACTCGCCGACGCAGCTCGTGCCTCGAACCTCGCGCTCGGCCCTGACCGCCCCGTCTGCCCCGAGTGCGGAGGCAGGCGAACCGACGATCGACGCGAGCGACGCTCAGGCCAAGCCCGCGGGTGAAGGCACCTCGCTGGACACGTACCAAAAGCTGAAGGGTTGCTCGTGCCGAGCCATGGCTGGCGCCGTGGAGCTGCACCTTCGCGCCGCGTCCGGTGGCACGACGATCACGGGTTCAGGAACCCACCGCACGATGGAGCTTTCCTTCGCCGCGAAGGCCGGAAGCGGCCCCCCCTTCACCCTGCCGACCACCTCCAGGACCGCACCAGCCGACACGTACAAGATGGGTCGCTTCCCGCTCGGTATGGGGTGCGATGGCGACACGCTGGTGATCGCCGCGGAGCGCTCGGTCACCGCGTGGTCGCTCAGCAAACGCACCGCCGAGTGGACGCAACCCCTGCCCGAGAGCTACGGCGCGGTGCGCCCGAGCGACCCGCCGGCCCTCGACTGCAAATCGCTGAGCGTCGGCGGTGGCACGGTTTCCGTCCGAGCCGGGGGCGAAACCGTGCGCCTGGACCTCGAATCCGGCGAACCGGCGGGTCGCAAGCGCGGGAGCAAGCCCAGCTCCAGCAGCAGCAAACCGACTCCGAGCGAGCCCAAACCTCCGGATTCCAAGCCGGCGGCCCCAGACCCCAAGCCAGACCCCAAGCCTTCGGACAGCAAACCCACGCCTCCCAAGCCCGAGCCTGGCCCACGGACCGACCCTAAGAGGGGCAAGAAAAAGAAGGGCAAGAAAAAGAAGGGCAAGAAAAAGAAGGGCAAGAAAAAGTAGCCCGAGGCTCGAGCTGCCCCGAAAGCGGGGCGGCGATTGTGGCGCTCCCCGTGCGGCCGTCACGACTCCGATTTGTCCGCGGCTCGTCGCGGTGCCATGCTCCGCGTACCGTGTCCGACCCTGAGCCCACGACGCCGCATAAGCCGGCAACCTGGTACCGCTACATGGACGCCTCGTCCTTGGGCATCGAGATCGCGGTCTCGGTTGTCCTCGGTGCTGCCGTGGGGATGTGGCTCGAGCGGAACGTCACCCACTGGGCCCCGTGGACCTCACTCATCGGGATGGCGCTCGGTGTCGCCACGGCCGCGCGCGCGATCGCACGCACAGCTCGCAAGTACACCCGTCAGCTCCGCGAACAGGACGCCCTCGAGCGCGCATCGCAGGCCGAAGACAACGCCGAAGCCGCGGCTGAAAGCGACCCGCTGCCATGAATGACCAAGCCCGCAGCGGTCTGCTCTCGCGCATCGTGCAGTGGACGATTGCCCTGACCGTACCGGTGATGCTCATCGGGTGGCTGCTATGGGACTTCTCAACTGCTCTAGGGATCCTGTGCGGGTCGACCCTTGGCGCGCTCAACTTCATTTTGCTGGGCCGATCCCTGCAAAAGATGTTCGCCAACCCCGAAGAGCACCAAGGCTCGAAGTGGACCTTGCCCATCGTCATGCTGGTCAAGTGGCCGCTGATCCTTGGCGCTCTGGCCATCGTGATGATGTACCTCCCGGTCAGCCCGCAAGGTGTGGCAATCGGGGCCCTCGTGTCGCTCGCCGCGGGCTCGACCGCCGCTTTGCGAGAGCAGCAAGCCTCGCGCAAGTGAACTGCGTGGCCGCTCGCGGGAGCGATCTCGCGGGGTTTCCGCCACCGACCGAACCGCGACGAATCGAAGGATCCCGGGGGCCTACGCACGACGCGGCCGATGGGCCCCAGACTGAGGTCTGCAGAGCGTGAGGGACCTCGATCTCGGACGTCCCTTCTTCGCCGAATTCGGCCAAAAACCGGCCCATACGCGCCTGTCCTCGTCTTGCACACATCGTGAGGGTTTGGTACATGCCCGGCGAACCGACGCGGGTTTCCCCGCTAGGACCCCTCACGGCCATGGGCGACCACGACACCTGGTACTCGATTCTGCCGTTCTGGCACTCGCTCGAGGCTGCATTCGAGCCGGCGTTAGCGCGTAAAGAGCCGTTCCTCATTTTCGGGGACAGCCACTTCACGCTGATCCATGTGTTCGGAGCCCTGATCGCTTGCGCGATCATCTTCGCGGCGACCTTCCGCTACCGGGGCAGCCTCAGCGACGCCACCGGCGGCGTGGTGCCCCCGCGCAAGTTCAACCTTGCGTCGATGATGGATGGCTTCGTCGGCGCGGTCTACAAGTTCTCGGTCGACGTGATGGGTGAGGAGAACGCCAAGCGTTACCTCCACATCACCGGGTCCCTGGCGCTGTTCATCTT
>CAYGTG010000273.1:0-8555 GCA_964352485.1 uncultured Nannocystaceae bacterium
GGCTGGAGAGGTTGCCTTGCCCGACGGCCCCGGGGAGAGCCCCCAACTCCGCTTCACGGCGTCGATCTTGCTCGCGGCGGGGCTGCAGCTGCTTGGAGGGTGAACGGTGCGAACCCACTCGAAGACCTCCTGGGTGCAGAAGGGCACCTGTGCGTCGCGAAGGACGGCCGGCACTCCGTCGTCGAACAGCTCGAGCAACGCATCGGCCAGGGCGGAGAATGCTTCGTTCGAGGGAGGTGTCAGCGCGGTCATCAGAGACACGCCATACCCGACCACGCACCGCGGCGCGAGTCCCCGGGCCGGAGGAACGACACGTCCGGCTCCACGGGCTCCCGGTTTGGATTCAGGCGGCGTCGTCAGCGGAAGGCTGGGGCTTGGAGGCGTGGCATCGGCGTCGCCATAGCACCCAGCCAACCAGACCCAAGCTTGTGAACACCGGAACCAGGACCTCAATCCAGGCCGAGGTCAGCAGCGAGGTGCGAATCAAGCTGCCGTGATCGTCCCGCGTGACCGGCAGCGCACCACCGGCCGAAGCCATGTGGTGCAGGACGCTGATCGGCAGGCTGGCGGTGGGAATCTCCTGGTGGCATTCGACGCACAGGTTCCGCCGATCCATGTGCTCCCGCTGCTCGGCGGTGAGCGGACCCGAGCCGAGGAAGTGACTGCCGACGGTCTGGATTTGTCGTCCGGTTGCGTCGAGGACGGCCGTCCACGCTCCTTCGAGGCCTTTGACGTCGGGTCGCTGAAGCTGGGTCGCATGGGGCAGGACGGTGCCGTCGGCGGTCTGCAGATCGACGGTGAGCCCTTCGGGTGTCAAGCGCGTGCCCCCAAAGCCGAAGCCCATCGCCTTGGCGGAGCCATGGCACGACTCGCAGCTGCGCGCCTTGCCGATGGTGTGCGGCTGCAGTGGGGACATGTCGCTGCCGACCTGGCCTTCGGGGCCCGCGCCTTCGGTGCCGGGCGGCGTTCGAAACATCTCGTTGCGCACGAGCTCGTTGCCCTCCGCATCGATGACGGTCACCGAGACCTGGCAGCCGGGCACGATCGGCGATACGCGGCCCTCCCCGTTCACGCCGAGCGCCGGATCTTCCCATCGCAGGTATGACCGTTTTTCGGTGATCTCCCCGTCGAGCCAGGTCTCATAGCTCGACTCGTCGGGGTCAGCGGCGTGCTCGGGATCGAGGTGCTTGCTGCCCGCAGCGACCCAGTCGAACGAGCGCTTGCCCTCGCTGTAGTCCACCTTCACGTGGCAGCCGTAGCACTGCGGTGCCCACGAGGCGTGGCAGCTGTAGCACTCCATGGTCCCCACGTGCTTGGGCGTGTTGACCATCGCGACGATCGCCTCGCGGCTGAGCGCTCCGTCCTGCAGCGACTGCTTCAGGGGGGCCATCCGGAGGTCTCGGCCGGCGGCGGTGTGCACGATGACGGCGTTGCCGTCGCGGACCACGTCGGGCATCGGGTTGCCGCGTGCGGTCACCAGATAGCCATCGCGTACCGGGTTCACGCTGCCGGCCTCGAGGTGCTCGGGCACAGTATCCAAGACGCCTCGCCCGGGTCCCTGGGCCTCGCCCGCCTCGTTCTCGTCGCCCCATCCCAAGGGGAGCTCCCACGGAAAGGCCTGCGGCGTACCGTGGCAGTCGGAGCACTCGATCTCGACCATGCCCAGGTTGGTGCCGGACAAGAAGCGGTCGCCGTGCACGTCGCCGGAGCTGTGGCAGTCCTGGCACAGCATCCCGGCCTTGTAGTGCACGTCCTGCTCCATCGCGAGGTAGTGCTTGCTGTGAAGGCCCGGCTGACCGCCGCCGCCTTCGGTGTAGGGCGAGTCCCACGCGGACTCCATCAAGCCTTGGTAGGAGACGCCGATGCGCTTGCCCCGGTTGTGGCAGGTCGTGCAGGTCTCGACCGGAATACCAGCATAGGTGACGCCGTGAACGGTGACGGGTGCGTCGCGGGTGCCTTGGAGGCGATGGACGAGGGGACGGCCGGTCTCGTTGGGCCCCAGGCTGGTGTCGGACCCTTCGTAGCGCCCCTCGTTCCCGTAGGGCATGTGGCATGCGCCGCAGCCCATGCCGCGATAGTCGCCGCGGCGAGCCCTGCCTTTGACGCCGAGGTGGCAGCGCTGACACTCGGCCCGGATGTACGTGAAGGCAGCGTCGCGAGGGTCGTCGAGCGAGTGTCCTTGCGGGGCTTCGGGGACCGGCTGGTGCTCAGACACGAACACGCCTGGGTGTGCAGCCGACTTCTCCTCCATGTACGCGCGATAGGCATCTGTGCCCAGACGTTCGTGCGGGTCCTGCGGGTTCTGGGTCGCATAGTTCCCCCACACGTGGTCATAGCCATCGTCGGCAGGGGTGCCGAACGCCCAGGTCGTGCCCTGGATCTTGCCGGCCTCGGTCATCATGAGGCTGTTGTGCTGCGCCGCGACGAGTTCTTCGTGGCATCGACCGCACGTTCTATCGTTGATCCAGGGGGAGGCTGGGTCGGCGTAGAATTCATCTGGCCCTCCGCCTGCGCTCAGTGCCGTGGACGCGCCGAGGTGGGCCTGTACCGCGGTGGCGCCATTGGGCGTTCCCCCGTGGCAGATCGTGCAGCCGTCGGGCTCGCCCACGTCGGCGCCTCGAGCCATGACCGCCTTCATCATGCCGCTGTCGTACGCGCGGATCGGCTCGATGCCAGCGTGACAGCCACTGCGGGTGCATCCTTCACCGGACCATACAGGCGCGTCGGCGGGTTCGAGGTCGGCCTGCTGGACGGCCTCGGCAACGGGGGCTTCTTGGAGCTGCGGTTCGCAGCCGACGATCGCGAATCCAATCAGCCCTGCAACGACGGGTACCCCGGCGAGTACCTGTTGAACGGCGCGCACCGGCGCACAGTACAGCGAGCCTTGCGGGCTTGGTGGACTCGAATGCACAGCGCTGCTGCAAGCCGCCAGCGCTGCTCAATCCCTCGCGTGCCAGTCCAGGGGCGCGTGGGACGTCCTGCCAAACTCGCAGCGTTGCCCCGGAGTACGCCTGCGGCTGCGAGTCGGGGAGGCCGCGCCGGCTACATGTTGCGGCGGTACTGACCGCCGACCTTGTACAGCGCGTCGGACAGCTGCCCGAGGGTGCACACCTTGCACGCCTCCATCAGGCTTTCGAAGGTGTTGCCGTGCTCGACCGCAACGCGCTGGAGCTCGGTCAGCGCAGCTGCGGCTGCGCCCTCGTTGCGCTGCTTGAAGGCGTCCCGGCTGCTGATCGCATACTCCTTCTCCTCGGTCGTCGAGCGAATGACCTCGTCGGGGATGATCGTCGGCGAGCCCTTGGGATCCAGGAACGTGTTCACTCCGATGACCGGAAGCTCGCAGTTGTGCTTGCGGGTCTCGTAGTACAGCGACTCTTCTTGAATCTTGGTGCGCTGGTACATCCGCTCCATCGCCCCGAGCACGCCGCCTCGCTCCGAGATGCGTCGGAACTCCTCGAGCACGGCCTGTTCGACCAGATCGGTGAGTTCCTCGACGATGAACGAGCCCTGCAGTGGGTTTTCGTTGTTCGAGAGCCCCAGCTCCTTGTTGATGATCAGCTGGATCGCCATGGCCCGGCGTACGCTCTCCTCGGTTGGAGTCGTGATCGCTTCGTCGTAGGCGTTGGTGTGCAGCGAGTTGCAGTTGTCCTGGATGGCGATGAGCGCCTGCAGGGTCGTGCGAATGTCGTTGAACCCGATCTCCTGCGCATGCAGGGAGCGACCCGAAGTTTGAATGTGGTACTTCAGCTTCTGCGAGCGCGCATTGGCGCCGTACTTGTTCTTCATCGCCTTGGCCCAGATCCGCCGGGCGACCCGGCCGATGACCGTGTACTCGGGGTCGAGGCCGTTGGAGAAGAAGAACGACAGGTTGGGCGCGAAGTCGTCGATGTTCATCCCTCGCGAGAGGTAATACTCGACGAAGGTGAAGCCGTTGGCGAGCGTGAACGCGAGCTGGCTGACCGGGTTCGCCCCGGCCTCGGCGATGTGATAGCCGGAAATCGAGACCGAGTAAAAGTTGCGTACGCCATGCTCGATGAACGACGCCTGGATGTCGCCCATCATCCGCAGCGCGAACTCGGTGGAGAAGATGCACGTGTTCTGGGCCTGGTCCTCCTTGAGGATGTCGGCTTGGACGGTGCCTCGGACGCGCTTCATCGCGTCGGCCTTGATCTTGGCGTAGGCGTCGGCCTCGAGAACTTCGTCGCCGGTGACGCCCAGCAGCATGAGCCCGAGGCCGTCGTTCCCTTCGGGGAGTTCGCCCTGGTACCGAGGACGCGGCAGGCCCTTGGCGGCATAGATACGGTCGATCTTGGCGTCGATCTCGGCCTGCGTACCCTGCTCGCGGATCCACTTCTCGCAGAGCTGGTCGACGGCGGCGTTCATGAAGAATCCCAGCAGCATGGGCGCAGGACCGTTGATCGTCATCGAGACTGACGTCCGCGGGTCGGTCAGATCGAAGCCGCTGTAGAGCTTCTTGGCGTCGTCGAGGTTGGCCACGCTGACGCCGGAGTTTCCGACCTTGCCGTAGATGTCGGGTCGGTGGTCGGGGTCCTCACCGTAGAGCGTGACTGAGTCGAACGCGGTGGACAGCCGCTTGGCGGGGAGGCCGGCGGAGACGTAGTGGAAGCGCCGGTTGGTGCGCTCGGGTCCGCCTTCGCCCGCGAACATCCGCGTCGGGTCTTCACCCTCGCGCTTGAGCGGGAACACGCCGGCGGCATAGGGGAACGCGCCGGGAACGTTTTCGGTGAGGACCCACCGCAGGATGTCGCCCCAGTCCTCGTACTTGGGCAGTACGACCTTGGGGATCATCAGGTGCGAGAGGGACTCGGTGTACAGGTCCTGCTCGATCACGCGGTCGCGCACCTTGAACTGGTACTTGGGCGCGGTGTAGCGCTTCGCGAGGTCGCCCCAGCCGTCGAGCGCCTGCCGAGAATCATGGTGCAGCTTGCTCCACAGCTCGTCGTAGCGGGCGAGCAGGTCCTTGGCGTAGTCGGGCTCCTCGCCCTGCCGAAGCAGCTCGAGGGTGCCGCGAAGCTGGTACGCCTGGCGGGCCAAGGCGCATTGTTCATCGACGAAACGCGCGTAGGCGTCGCTCTGCTCGGCGATCTCTGCGAGGTAGCGGACACGCTGCGGCGGAATGATGAACCGCTTCTCGCTGATCGCATCTGAGACCTCCATCGAGGACTCCAGCGGCGCCGAGGTCTTCGCGGTGAGGACGTCGATGAGCTTTCGGTAGAGGTTGCTGGTGCCGGGGTCGCCGAACGCAGAGGCGATGGTGCCGAAGATTGGCAAGCTCTCGTCGGCCGCCTGAAACAGCTGGTGGTTGCGCTTGTATTGCTTGCGGACGTCGCGAAGCGCATCGAGTGACCCGCGCTTGTCGAACTTGTTGATCGCGATGACGTCGGCGAAGTCGAGCATGTCGATCTTCTCGAGCTGTGTGGCCGCGCCGTACTCGGCGGTCATGACGTACAGCGACGCATCGGAGTGGTCGGTGATCTCGGTGTCGCTCTGCCCGATGCCCGAGGTCTCCACGATGACCAGATCAAAACCGGCGGCCTTGCACACCTCCAGCGCCGAACGAACATGCTTGGACAGCGCGAGGTTGCTCTGCCGCGTGGCGAGCGAGCGCATGTACACCCGCTCGTTGTCGATGCTGTTCATGCGGATGCGGTCACCCAGCAGAGCGCCGCCGGTGCGCCGCTTGGAGGGGTCGACCGAGATGATGGCGATGTGTTTGTCGGTGAAGTCGGCGAGAAAGCGACGCACGAGCTCGTCGACCATCGAGGACTTTCCCGCGCCGCCGGTGCCGGTGATCCCCAGGACCGGGCTCACGCGGGCATCGACGACCTTGCCGAACTTGGCGGAGAGCGCCTCGAACGTGCTCGGGTCGTTCTCCGCGATCGAGATCAGGCGCCCCAAGACCTTGGGGTCCTTGTTGCGCATGTCGGCCAGCGCCGCGGCAGACGGGGGCTCGGCGACGGCGAAGTCGCAGCGCGCAAGCAGGTCGTTGATCATCCCCTGCAGGCCCATCGCGCGACCATCATCCGGCGAGTAAATGCGCTCGATGCCGTGGGCGTGCAGTTCGTCGATCTCGGAAGGGTGGATCGTGCCGCCACCGCCGGCGAAGATCTTGATCGAAGCGCCCGCCTCCTTGAGCAGGTCGAACATGTACTTGAGGTACTCGACGTGGCCCCCCTGGTACGAGGTGATCGCGATGCCTTGCACGTCCTCTTGGATCGCGCAGTCGACGATCTCCTTGACCGCGCGGTTGTGCCCGAGGTGAATCACCTCGGCGCCGGAGCTCTGCAGGATCCGGCGCATCACGTTGATCGCCGCGTCGTGTCCATCGAAGAGGGAGGCGGCGGTCACGAGCCGAACGTGGTTCGTCGGCCGGTAGGGCTGGGAGGCCTGGGAGGCCTGGGAGGCCTGGGTATCCATGGGGGCGGGAGACTTCGACTCGGCGGTGCTCACGACAGTCCCCAGATACCTCAATCCGGGGCTCCATGGCGATGAAGGGGCTCACGCAGAGCCGCACTGGATGGGGCGGAATGGGGTTGCACATCGCCCCGATGCCGACTGCGCTATCGCTGTGGGCACGCGAGTGGTTGGCTTTGGGGTTTCGGCGGTGCTGGCGGCTTGTCCGGCGGCCCCTCGCGAGGACGAGGTCGCCGCAGGTGCGGGAGGCTGAACCCAGAGCTTGCCGGCCTACTCTGCGACCGCGACTTCGAGCTCGCGGGCAGGGGCCGCAGCTTCGGCCGCGCCCTGGCTGTGGCTGACCTCGTGCAGCTCGCGGATTCCGGATTTGTCGAGGACGACGCGAAAGCGCTCGTAGCTCGGCGATCCGGACACGGCCCGCAGCACCATCACCACATTGACGTGATAGGACTTTGGACACGTGACCTGCCGGATGGTCCCGGTCTTGGCGTCGAAGGTCTCGACCGTGCGAACGGGGTCGTCCATGCGTGCCAAGAGGCTCGACACGTTGAAGCGGATGATGTCGTTCACGTCGAGCAGCCGGCCATGGTTGGCGGCGATGCTGCGACCTCGGAGCGTGATCTCCTTGACGTATTTGAGGATGATCTCCGGCTTGCTCTTGGGTTCGAGCACCCCGGTCGCGTCGCCGTGACGTGCGTCGTAGACCGGGCGAGGCACGGAGTCGGGATCGGTGAAGCTGAACATCTCGCGGCAGCGGCCAACCTCTGCGTCGTTGGCAGGGTCGCGGATCGTGACGCTGTAGTCCCACAAGAACCGAGAAAACTGCCGGTTGAAGTAGGTCCGCAGCCACTCCTTGATTCGGTCCTTGAAGACGTAGGAGATCACCAGGGCGACCACGAACGGGTAGCTGTTGATGCCGTAGCGGTTCTGACTCCAGATCGCCGCGATCGTGGAAAACAGCATGGCGACCGCAGCCGCAACACCGGCTCCGATGTGGGTGATCCGGCGGCCGACGGTCTGTTTGGTCATGTCCAGGAACAGAACCGAGCTCATGAACTTCTTCAATGCGCTGTTGCGGTGGACGTAGCGTGCGCTGCCCCGGACTCCGTCGATGATGCTGTCGTAGCCGGCACCGTTGCGGTGGGCCTGCTCGGCGAGGATGCGCTCGACGATCTTGTTCCGCCCGGCCTCGCATGCATCGCGGACCACTGGGGTCTTGTCGAGGGCGGCGATAAAGCGGGTGAAGTAGCGCTCCACGCTGAGGCTGATGAACTCGTCCGCGTAGGCGAACAGCTCTTGGATCCATGCGGCGCGTCGGGGAAGGACGAAGTCGGCTCGGTAACCCCGGAACCGCTCCAAGACCGCGGAGACGTCGTCGGCCAAACGCAGCGCGAGTCGGTCGATGTCTTTGACCAGCACCGGCCGGTGTTGTGCTCGTCCCGCGAGGGCGGCCACTCGATCCCGAAGCACGCTGACTTGATCGCGAACGCCGACCTTGACCAGACACCCGAAGAGCCGGACCTCGTGGCCCAGGCAGCCGTCCAAGTCAGGCGTGGTGTCTCGCCCGATGGTCGGCATCATCGCGAGCATCTGGTTGAGCGGAGAGCTGTCGTTGCCTTCGTCAGCGAGCGCTCGCAGACTGATCGTCGGTGTCTTGAAGCGGATGTACGCTTGGATGTCGCTGTAGAACTGCTCGCGACGGTAGGTGTGCGCATCGACGCCCAGGCTTCGCGGCAGGAAGAGATAGGTCTCCACCACGTACCGACTGCGTCGCCCCGTGGGGTCGATCGCGTAGTCGAGCTTGACCTCAAACTGGTTGTCGTCGTGGACACCAATTCGAGAGTCGATGAGTTCTTCAGGTTCAAGCAAAGCGAAGCCGGTCTCCGCTCAGTGTTACAGGAATGTCACAGGGCGCAAGTGCTTGATTCGGAACCTGATCTTGGCGACGTCGAGACGATGCGTCAGCGGCGCGTCCGACACGGCTGGCTGCCAAGGTCTTGCGCTATCCCCGCCGGCACCAAGACGGACCGGTTGAGCGCATTTCTTGCCGGCGTTTTTTCGGCGTCTCTGCTTCGCGAAGCGCCTGCTACGGCCAATCGGAGTGGCTCGGTGGACGCGGA
>CAYGTG010000273.1:8565-8811 GCA_964352485.1 uncultured Nannocystaceae bacterium
AATCTCGGACGAACCGACACCGAGAACCTCCATCGTGGAGCCGCGTTGCACCCAGGCAACGACGTGGTGTTCGGATCTGCCCGGATGGAACGGACGCGGCCGCATCGGCTACGCCAGGCGGCGGCGCAGCAGGGGCCGGGCTGCCTCGCACAGTGCACGCACGCGGTCCGAGTCCACCGGTGCGCGAATGTGAGAGCCTCGCTTGAACGCGGTGCCCACGATCGCCCCATCGCACAGTGGGGCAAG
>CAYGTG010000274.1:0-8785 GCA_964352485.1 uncultured Nannocystaceae bacterium
AACCCATGCGAACTTGGCCTTCCGCAGCTCGGCGAGGCGGGCGTTCGGTTCGAGTTTCGCGCCGACATGCTCATCCCGATCACGACGTTCGGAAAGATTCGCAACACGCGAAAACTCGCCGAAGTCGGGGTAGCCCTGCGGGAACTGAAGAAGGACCAGGTCGAACAGGAGACCGTGCTGCGGGTTCAGCAAGCCTACGCTGCGCTGCTGCTGGCTCGCGACACCATCGAGATCCTTCGCGAGGCCAAGGGCATCGTGGACAAGGCAGAGCGACGGGTCGAGAAGGACCTGGGCGGCGGCGACGAGGACTGGGACGCGGAGCCTGGCGAGGGCAACGACCTGCGGGACCCCGACGATCTGATCAAGGTCAAGCTGGCCTCCATCGAGCTCGAGCAGTTGATGCGGCAGGCGCTCAACGTCGAGTCCTACGCGCTCTCGGCTCTGTGGGCACTCGCCGGAGATGCGGCGCCTCCGGGCTTCGACGTGCGGGCGCGCAACCTGCTGCGAATGGAGCTCCCCGACGGCCTTCAGCGCCCGCAGGACTACAAGCAGATGGCCGCGGCCCGGCGTCCAGAGGCCCGAATGGCATCCGCGGCGGTGAAGGCCCGGCAGTTCCAGGAGAAGCTCGCGCGCTCCAACTTCCTGCCCGACCTCGGCATCGCCGTCGGCACGGGGATCGCCCGCTCCAACGCGGTCGACCCCAACATGACGCAGCTGTACTACCAGGACCCGTTCAACTGGACGCGGTTCTCGGCCGCGCTGGCGATGCGCTGGCGCTGGGATTTTCACTTCAAGACGTTCGATCTGCAGACCGCCCGGGCCAACACCCGCTCGGCGATGCATCAGGAGGAGGCCGCCGCGCTGCTGCTCGGGCTCGACGTCCAGCAGGCCTATGGCGATCTGATCCAGGCCAAGCATCTGGTCGAGACCTACGGCGAGGCTGTCGATCTGAGCTGGCGGTTGGTGGTCTCCGGCCAGCAGAAGGACTCGGTCGGAGGGGGCGACGCCAGCGACCTGCTGAGAAACCTGGAGAAGTGGTACAAGCGCCGGTTCGACTACGAGCAGGCGATCTACAGCTACAACAACGCCGTCGCGCGCCTCTCCCGCGCCGTGGGGACGCAGATCGGCCGCGAGCCGGGGGTCACCGCCCCATGAGCCCGCAGCGACATCCCCGTGGGCCGCAATACCGGCAGAACGGCGTCTTCAGGCCCCTACGTCGTGATCCGCAGCACTGTGGTACGTTGACCCGGCGTGAATACGGCACGCCTGGGGCCCGTCTGACCCACAACCCCGAGAGCTAGACCGATGAAGATCCGCACTCGACTCGCCCCCCTCACGCTCGCCCTTGGCATGTCACTTTCCGTCTTCGGAGGTGCTGTGAGCACGGCGCAAGCCGCCGAGGTCGCAGCGCCCGCCGATGCGCCTCCCTCTGCCCTCGAAGCCTTCAAAGCCTCGCATCAGGCCGTCGTCACCTTGGTCCGCGAGAAGGCCTCCACGGACAAGCTCAAGGCCGAGGTCGATGGACTCCTCGACTATGACTGGATCGCGCACGCCGCCCTCGGCGGCGAGCGTCGGTACACCAAGAAGTGCGAGTCCCGCTGCGCGGAATACGAGACGCTGCTCGCCCAGCTCATCCGCGAGAACTACCTCAAGCGAATCCGACAGTCCGACACCGGCACCGTCGAGTACCTGGGCGAGGAAGTCCGCAAGGACAAAGCCAAGGTCGATACCCGGGTCACCTTCGAAAAGGACGGCGAGACCCAGGTCCTCGAAGTCTCCTACGTGATGCACTACGTGGAAGGTCGCTGGGTCGCCCGCAACATCATCACCGACGGCGTGAGTCTCTCGAAGACCTACCGCTACGAGTTCGGCAAGATCGTCCGAGACGAAGGCATCGATGGTCTCATCAACCGCCTTCAGACCAAGCTCGCCGACGTCGCGAAAGCCGACTGAACCGAAGCCTGAACCGAAGCCTGAACCGAAGCTCCAGAGTTTCGACTTGCGCCCCCTGGCTCACCGCCTCGGGGCGTTCGTCTTTGGTTGGTCTACACTCTCCGGGCATGCGCGCTGCCGGCCCCTGGGCGAGCGAGACCCACCTCGAGAAGACCCGGTACCCCTTGTGGCCGGTCGCGGTGCTCGTGGTTGTCGCGATGACGAGCTGTGCCTCCGAGCCGACGAGCTTCGACGGGGAGTTCGGTCGGGGCATACCTCTGGCGAGCGGAGACGCCTCCCCCCTGCCCCGCATGGCGTTCATCGACGAGGGGTGCCCAGGCTCCGCGGCCCGAGAGGGCTGCAACCCCGACGAAGGACGACCCTGCGACCTGGTGTTGATCGACAGTCTTTCACCGCTGACGTTCTTCAAGCGAGACGACAACGACGCGCGGCTCACCTTCGGACGGGAGTGCCTCGAACTGCGAGAAGCAGGGGGGCTGGCCGCTGCAGTCCCCACCGCCGAGGCGCTCGACGACGCGGTCGCTCGGTTTCGGTTCCGAGACCTCCCGGTCATTCGCGCGCCGGCCGACGGCGCCGATGCGTTTTCCTGGCAGGCCGGCGACGGCCTGGTCACGGTCGAACCCGCTGGCGTCTTGGGCGGCAACCTGCTGCGACAGTTCGCGGTGCGGCTGCGGCGGCCGCCGTTGGGGGGTGCCCGCGTGGCGCTGTACGGAGAGTTCCCGGGGACCGATCGCGACCTGGCCGATGAAGGATTCGCCTTCATGCCCGTGCAGTTCCCGGGGAGACTGCTCGGCCGCGACCTCGCCGATCGCTGCGACATCGGGGGGGATGACTGCGAGCTCGGCGGCTTCGATATCCAGGGCAACCCAGATCTTGCGCTCGCAGCCAGTCGCATGCTCCTGGATGCATGCGTGGCCATGCCACCGTGCGGTGTCTCGTACGCCCTCACGGACCTCGACCCATTCAAGCCCGGCTCGTGCTTCGCCTCCACGGGCCCCGACCTCGATGCGTCCGAGGGCGCCTGCATCGACGCCGATGATCCCGATGCGGGCGGCAAACAAGCCACGCTGGTGATGGCGACCGGCGTTCCGGGCTTTGTGTTGTTCAACGACTCGGCGAGGCGCATGTTCGGCCCGCTGGAGGATCTTCCCGACTGCGCAGAGGTCGAAGCCGATTCCGGGGCGTGCCTGCGGGGTCTGGACGGCTCCCTTTCGATTCCCGGTTGGCCTCCGGCCCCCTCCGGCGACGAAACGCCGCTTATCCGGCTCTCCGTTCGCTCGGTGGCGATGTTGCCGGGGCTCACCCGCACCCGTGGCGCGGGCCCATGCGCACGAGCCCAGCTGCGCACCGCGGCGCTGCTGGGGCAGTGCCAAAACTTCGTCAACGAGTTCGAGTCGCGCGGCAACATCCAAGACACCGCCACGCCCCACTCCGCGGACGACTCGAACGCTGCGCTCGCGGTCGTCGGCGAGACCCGCTTCGACGAGGGGCAGCTTGCACCGAATACCGACCGATGGCTCGACACGCTGGTGCTCCCACAGACGCACCCGATGGTGCTGGCCCTGCGGCGCGACGTCGCGCCCGAAGCCCTGCAGCCCGACGGGCTGATCGGGGCCTCCGTCCTCCAAGACACCGTCTCGGTGCTCGACTACACCGATCCCAACCCCGGGCTCCGACTCCAGTGCCTCGACCCCCGCTCTGGGGACTGCCTGAGCGCGCCGACCTGCGGCGAGAACGAGCAGGCCGCCTGCTGCTACGGCCTGCCGCTGTCGTTGCTGTTCGAGCTCATCGTGCAGGCGCGCGATGACACCTGCTGCGCTGCCCTGTCGGGCGCCGAACTCCGGGAGATCCAAGAAGACGGCTTCTGTTTGGCCGAAGCCCCGCCGTGAACACGTGCGCGCTATGCGCCGTGCTCAACGCACGCCCCATGGCATAACGTTTCGTGTCCTGAGCACGTTGAAGGACTACCAGCCATGTCTGATCCGAACTCGCTTCTCGCACTCGCTGCCCCGGACATTGGCGGTGGAGGTCTCGCTACGTACGCGTGGGCCTTTGGTCAGGGCGTCCTGGTCGACCTCACCCCGTGCGTCTACCCGCTGATTCCGATCACAGTCGCGGTCTTTGGGGCCAAAGGCGTCTCGCGCGGACGGGCCTTGTTCCTCGCAACTGCATACGTGCTCGGCATGGCGGTCCTGTACACCTCGCTCGGGGTCGCGGTCGCCCTCTCGGGCGCAGCGTTCGGCGCCTGGCTCGGCAACCCCTGGGTGGTCTATCCCATCGTCATCATGCTGCTGGCGCTGGCTGCGTCGATGTTCGGTGCCTTCGATATTCAGCTCCCCACGAGCCTGCAGAACAAGCTCAACGCGGTCGGCGGAACCGGCCCGTTCGGCGCGTTCCTCATGGGCTTGGTCTCCGGGCTGATCTCGGCCCCATGCACCGGCCCGGTCCTGCTCTCGCTGCTCGCCTTTATCGCGACGTCCTCGGCCGACGGCGGCGGTGTGATCTACGGCGGCTCGTTGCTGTTCGCCTACGCGCTGGGCATGGGGACCTTGTTCTTCGCCGTCGCGCTCGGCGCCAGCTTGTTCCGTCCGGGCGCTTGGATGGAGCACGTCAAGAGCTTCTTTGGCGTGGCCATGCTCGTCATGGCCGCCTGGTTCCTGCGGCCGGTCCACAGCGCCCTGGCCGACTTCACCCTCGATCCCAGTTGGGGCCTGTGGGCGGGCATGGGGCTCGTCGCCGTCGGAATCGCCGCGGGCGCGGTGCACCTGAGCTTCAAGTCCGGTACGGCGCAGGCTGCTCGCAAGGCCGTCGCGGTGGGCATCGCGGCGTTCGGCGGCGTGGTCAGCCTCAACAACGTGCTCTATGTCCCGCCGATGGAGTGGAACGAGGTTGCGACCCTCGACGAGCTGACCGCGTCGATCGAGCAGGCTGAAGCCGACGGCAAGCCGGTCCTCATCGACTTCGCCGCGACGTGGTGCCTTCCCTGCCAGGAGATGGAGAAGCAGACGTTCCACCACGTGGATGTTGAGCCGCGCCTGGCCAAGGACTTCCACCTGATCAAGATCGACGTGACCGACCCGTCCGAGGATCAGGACAAGATGAAGGACGCCTTCGACAGCGGCACCCTTCCCTCCGTCCTCCTGTACGGGACGGATACAAAGCTCTCCGGGGCGTTTGAAGCGCTGCGCGAGGGTCGGGCCATGCCCGCAGCCACGGCGCACTTCAAGACCTTCGTCGAGGCGGAAGCCTTCGCCGAGGCTCTCGACAATGCCGAGTAGGCCCCAACCCCAACGGACGTCCTCAGCCCTCGCCGCGGATGCGACGGGCCACCGCGATGACCTCGGGGTCCTGGCCCCGCGCGAGCACGTCGATCGTCGCGGTGACGGCCACATCGGGCGTGATCCCCCGGCCCTCGAGCAGCGTGGATGTGCCCGGCAGGGCGTACTGCACGGTGGGCACCTCGACGGTGACCCCCTTGCCCACCGAGACGGGTTCGGTGTCCGCGACGCTCCCCGCGGTGGGCGTGCCCACGGTCGTGACGAGGTTGTCCGAGGCGATCACGGCCGCGGCCAGCTCACAGCTGCCGTCGCAGCGCGCGCTGACGAGCAGCCAGCGCTGCGATGCCGCGACGGCCGGTTCGGCCTCCGGGAGTTCGACGGTGGAAAACCCCCCCTGGGTGCCGCTGCGCTTGGATGCCCACACCGCCGCGGCGGGCGTGAATCGGCGGGCGAGCACCTGGGCGTTGCGAACGTCGTCTCCCGTGACCCGGCGCAGATCCAGCAGGACTTGGCCGCTGCCCGCAGATCGAGCGGCGCTGGTGAGCTGGGCGTCAAAGGCTGAGGCCTCGCAGTCCAGCGCATGGACCGTCACGACCCCGACATCGCTCGTGATGGCCTCTCCGCTGACGCACGTGGTGTCGTCCTGCGGCCGCCACGAGAGCGTGAGCGTGCGGATCTTTCCGGTCTTGGCACGACGGACGCTGATCGTCTCCGGACGGCGGCGAGACTCGCTGCGCCCGGCCTGAGCCCGCTCGAGGCTTTCGGCCAGCCGAGCCCGGCGGTGGCCAGCGGTCGAACCGGGCGCTGCGCAGGTCGTGTCGGCCCAGCGCACGACCTCGACGCCATCGACCTTCACGATGCGGTCACCGGGTCCCAGCGCCTCGCCGTAGCGACCGTCGGTCCCCTCGAGCAAGAACGCGGGGCCGACCGCTCGGACCGCAAGTCCGGAGTCGCTGTGCAGTGCGCCGCCGGTCTCGACCATCTGCAGCTGCCCGTCGCCGAGCCGACACGTCGCGCGCCGCACTGCGCTGCGCTGATCGCCCCGGCCCCGTCCGGCCGCCGCCTCTTGCCGCAACAGCGCCAGCGTCGCGTCGACATCGACGCCTTCGGCGGCGTGAATTTCTCGGTGAACCCACCGCTCTCGCAGCGCCGACTCGAGACCCGCGTACCGGTCCGGACCTTCGGTGCGGGTGCGGGTGCCGTTGCCGGGGCTCACGCTCGCGGTGTCGCTGCGACCAAAGGCTTCGCTCTGGCCGGTGTCGCGCAAGTGCATCGCCCCATCCAAGGGCATGACGTCGGTCCCGATCATGGGCTCTTTGGCGCAGGCAAGGCCGCAGAGGCTCAACACGATGGACGGCAGCATGGACGCCTTGGGGACGCGGATCACGGGCGGCAGCGTACCGCCGGGATCGTTATCCGGCGAGCAGCTTTTCGAGTCGTCCACGGTCGAAGCCGACCATCAACTCACCGCCGACGTCGATCACCGGGACACTCCCGGTCCCAATCCCCGCCTTTGCGGCCTTGCCCTGGAGCTCGGCCGCGGCTGCGCGGTCCTTTTCGATGTCTTTGGCGACGTACTTCACGCCCTTGCGGTCGAGGTAGCTCTGCACCTTCTTGCAGACCCCACACCAGGCGGTCTTGTAGACGATGACCTCCCCGGTGTTCGCAGCGACCTGGGGCGGTGGCTCCAGCCCTTCGGGGAGGGACACCTCCGAGCGCAGACCCTGCCCGAGGGCAAGTTCCTCGAACATCTCGCGGGCGACGGTGGACAGCTCGACGGTCGCCGCGCCGGGGTCCTTGAGATTGGCCACCCAGACCTTGCCTGCCGGCGGTTTCGGGCCGTCGAGCAGACTCACGCGGACCAGGCCCCGCGAGGCCTCGGGGACATCGTCGAGCTTGGACGAGTCGGTGAAGGTCCCGCGATCGGCGGCGAAGGTGAGCACCGCTGGGGTCGTGCCGGGCTCAAAGGTGGCAGATGTGGGCGCCGCCTCAGCAGTCTGGGGCGCGTCCGCAGCGGTCGGGGGCGCCTCGGGCTCGCAAGCGGCCAGCGCCAACAAGAGGGCCAGGCCCGGACGTGTGGAGGCTTGCACGAAGAACACGGCGGGTCGAAGCCTAGCAGCCCTCAGTGAAACCCGGCGCGGCGGATCGCGAAGGATTTTTCGCTCCGCACGAGCCTGCTGGCGCTGGCCGCTCGAAAGGGCTATGACCCGGCGATGGCGCGCTCGAGCCTCGGCGGCGGCCCTCGCACGGTCGATTCTCGCGTGTTCGCCCTGCTCCGGGCGGTCGGGGTGCTCGCGGGGCTGGCCTTCGTCTTCGTCGCCGTCAGCTACTCTGGGTACCTGGGTTTCACCGAACTCGAGGGTCCCGAGGTCGTCGTCCCGCCGTCCACCTTCACGGTCGACGAGACCGGTCGCACGGTGCACTACGGGCGGGCCAGCCTCACCCGCGACGGCAAGATCTGGGAGATGCACCTCGAGGGCTCCCCCGTGGAGATCGGGGATGCCCATGGCCGGCTCGGGTCCCGCCTCTTCGACGAGGTCGACCGGGACATGCTCGATTACGTCGGCGGCCGATACGGATCCGGCG
This sequence comes from uncultured Nannocystaceae bacterium, assembly GCA_964352485.1. GTDB lineage: Bacteria > Myxococcota_A > Polyangia > Nannocystales > Nannocystaceae > CAJXVA01. The sequence goes on from CAYGTG010000274.1 coordinate 7,818, forward strand.
TCGAGCAGTGGACCGCCTCGATGCTGCTGCGCTGGGACTACCGGGCCGCGGACACCTACTTAGAGGACGAGCGCCGGCTCGAGCTCGCAGCGCTGGCAGCCGCCATTCCCGAGGCCCGCAGCGATCGCATGAGCGCCTACCAGCGCTTGTTCTTGTATCAGTGCATCCACGGTCTCTCGCAGCGCCTCGAGGACGTCGTGCTCGAGGGCTCGATGTTCGCCGCGAGCTCCAAGCGCCCCGGATCCTCCGAGCGCGGAAACCTGGTCATCGGACGCTCGCTGAGCATCGACACCGACGGCAAGCTGGACGTCGATCCCGTCGTGATGGTTGTGCGCCCCGACGGCCGCTACCCGTACGTCTCGGTGGGCTGGGCCGGGATGCTCGGCGTGGTCACCGGCATCAACGCCCGGGGAATCTTCGTGGCGGTCAATGCGGCGAGGACCGACGATCCGCTGGAGGAGGGCGCCCCGCTGCCCCTGGTCCTGCGCGACGTCTTGGAGCGCGCCGACACGCTGGAGACGGCGGCCACCATGCTTCAAGATGCCAAGCTGCGGACCTCTGCCGTCGTCCTGGTCGGCGACGGGGTCCAACGAACCTCCGTGGTCCTCGAGCTGGCGGCGCGAGACCGTGAGGATCGCCGGACCCTTCGCGGCGAAGACGACGCCATCATCTGGGCGACCAACCACATGGTCCAAGAAGCCTTCGAGGGCGACCTGCAGAACGATTGGATTCGTCGCTACACCTCCAGCGGCTATCGCTACGACCGCCTTGAAGAGCTCCTGAGCGAGCCCGGACCGATCGAGCCCGAGCGAGCCGCGGCCGTGCTTCGAGACCGCCGAGGCTTGGGTGGGGCCGTCTTGGGCCTGGGCAACCGCAACGCCTTGGACAACCTCTCGAGCACGCACACGGTCGTCGTCGATGCCTCCGCGATGGTGCTGTGGGTCTCGGAGGGGCCCTCGAGTTTGGGT
>CAYGTG010000275.1:0-8770 GCA_964352485.1 uncultured Nannocystaceae bacterium
ATCGACACCGACGGCGACGGTGACCTGCCCAAGGCCGAGCTCAAGGCCGGACGCAAAGGCAAGCGCGGCAAAGTCAAGCGCGGCGAAAGCAAGCGGCACTTCGAGACGCTCGACACCGACGGCAGCGGCACCCTCAGCGCCTCCGAGGTCGAGGGCACCCGTATCGCCGAGCGCTTCGCCGACATCGACAGCAACGGCGACGGGCAGCTCGCCAAGGACGAGATGAAGGCCGCGCACGAGGCACGCCGCGCCAAGCGGAAAGAGCGAAAAGAGTCGCGCAAGTAGAGGCTCCCGACGCCGGCATCCCCCGCCCACCTCCGTACAGAGGTGGGCTTCTGCCGTCTGGAGCACGCTCCCGCCCACAGATCGCATGGGCTCACCTGCAGACCCGGTTACACTGGCGGGCACCATGGTGGCGAAAGCCAGGGGAAGCCACACGCATGCAGCCTCCGCGGCCCTCGGTGCGCTGGGCATGCTCGCAGCCGGCTGCTACTCGACGTACGCACCACCCCTGCAGGGTGCACACGCAGGGGCGCCCGCACGGGTTTCCGAAGGAGATGTCGCCGTCGGTGCTGCCGTCACCGGGATCGCAGCCGCCGCCATCGGGGGTCCGTCGCTGAGCTACGGAGTCCGAGACTGGGTCGCGATGGAGGCCGGCGGCAACATCTCGCACGGCTCCTGGGGGATGGGTTGGATCGGTCCAAGGTTCACGCATGCTCCGCGCCGCTACGCCAAGAACTACTTCGCCGTCGATCTCCACCTTGCCACAGGGGCTGGTTGGGGAGGCGAGCGGTGCGGCAACCCTCAGTCCGCGTCGCTGTCTCGACCCGCCACGGCCGACTGCGTCGACGTTGATGGCCGCAGCAGTCTCGACCGAATCGCCGGCGGAGGCGCGCTCGGGATCGGAGCCGCGGGCCACTTCAGCTTCTTCTCGGTGTACGGACGCGTCCGCAGCCAGCTCACCGCAGCCACCCACGTACCCGCGACCTACTGGGGCTCCGGAGGCGCCGGCGTGCAGTTTCGGATCGCACACAGCGTCGATCTCTACGCTCAGGGAACCGCGGGCGGCTACGTCAACCGCTACGACGACGGCCGCTTCTACTTGTACGAACTCGGCGTCGCCGTGCGCTTTTCGACGCGAAACTGGCGTCTGGGAAGTGGCCGCTGAACCTCGAGCTTGCCCTTGGCCCGGACAGACTCTGAATGTCGACGCCTTCGACGTAGAGCTGGTTCCCGAGCTCACGCAGGCATGCCCGAGTGCGTGGTCGAGGATCTGCCGCACGGCGTACTCGCCGGGCGGCATCGCGACGCGTCGTGGTCGCTCGCGCTGCCCTCCGAGCTTGAGCGCGAGTGCCTCGACTGAACGTGTCACCAGGATATGGGGACAATCGCGCTCGAGCGTGAATAGTCTGACCTCGAGCGCGGTTCACCCCCCGTGAACGACGCCACCAAGACCGTGCTGTGCGGGCTCGGGTACTGCGGGTGGGTCGGGGCCGCGATTGCGCTCGCGGATGTGTCGATCGTGCTGTTCTTCGTCGCGCTGCTCGCGTCCGTTGTCGTACCCACGGTGTACCTGAGCGGACGCTGGAAGACGCTCGAAACCGAGGTCGAGGCGAGCGAGGCGGGGACGCACAAGACTCCCCCGCTGGGTCGAATCGAGGGGTTGATGCTACAGCACCCCGCCGATCTCCAGCGCCGCGTCGCCGCTATCCGTTGCTACGCGAGCCCCGAGTACCGAGGCTCGATCGAAGGCGGGAGGATCGTGGGCGTCTACCACACGCTGGCGATCGACCACGATGGAGGTGTGCATACGATCGACACCTCCGGCAGCTTCGGCGAACTCGAAGAGCGGGCCGAGGCGCTCGCGAGCAGGATCGGCGTGCCCTTCGGGTCGCTGATCTGATTGAGCTGCGTTGGTGGAGGCGTGAGCCGGGCACCCACCGACGGCCGTGCGCGTGGGGCCGCTCCTTCGAGCTCACTCCTCGTCGGCTTCTCTCTCCCCCCAACAGACCTCGAGGGCGTTCTCCACCTCGACGGGCAAAGAGCCGCACGTGTCATGTGCGGCCTGTCTCTGGTCGCGGCAGGACAGATAGCCCGATGCATCGCCGCACGTCGGGCTCTGCACACATTCGAGGAACTCCATTTCTACATCGAGCCAGCACTCGGCCCATGCGCGGACCCCATCTGCATTGAGCGCGTACGCATCACGCTCACACGCATCGGAGGGTTCGGCGGAGACGTCGACGGGCGCGCCGCATGAGTTGATGGACGACGCCATCGCGCACGTCGAATCACACTCGGCTTGCCCAATCACGACGGCGAGCTCGTCCTGCTCCGCGAAGAGCTCCTCGAGCGAGTCGTTGTCTCCGTCGTCCCCGCAACCGACCGTCGGGAGCAGGATGAACGCGATGTGAAGGAGGTGGGCACGCATCATCGAGGACGTGCCGCGACGGCGGTGCCGGTTTAAGCGCACTTTGTCAGCCGGATCACACCTGGGCAGCCGAGAGAACGCGCTGCGGTGCGGTGACTGAAGCGCATCATGGCGCCTGCCGGCCCGGACTTCGAGCATCTGTCGCCGAAGCTTCGGCGTGGATACCGCGTCTGCGACCGACGTTCGTCCGCTTCGACGTGCTCGACATCGATCTCTAGCGTGGGGCGCATGACGCAGGTGCTTGATGCCCGACGCGGCGTGCGTTCCTTGGGCGGTGTAGCGGCGTGGGCCGAACGTTCTTCTTCGCCCACGACGGAGACCGTCCTGGCTACGAGACACTTCTCTTGCGCGCCCCCGGCGGACGACGCAGCGAACGTCAATCCTCGAAGAGTTCGTCGAGGGTCTCGATGGAGGTAGCGCGAACGACGAGCGCATCGAGGTCTTCGGAGTCCGAGGTCTCGAGACGCTCGCGGAGCTCGGTGTCGAGATGGAACCCTCGTGCCTCGAGCAGGACTTCGAGCGCCCTGAGCTTGCCCCTCGCTTCGCCGCGGGCTTCGCCCTCCGCCTTGCCGAACGGCTCGCCCAGCGCCTCGCCCAGCGCCTCGTCCTCCGACTTGCCCCGGGCCTTCCCTTCGGCAATCAAGCGACGGAAGGTGGAGCTTTGGTACTCGTACTTGTTCTTCAGCTTCAGTGCCATTTCGTGCTCCAGGGCTTTGCGCGCGGCGGCGTCGAGGTGGTGAAAGACCATGTCAGCGTACAACCTCGCATCGCCCTCGTCGAGCGACTGCGCCGCATGCAGGCCCGCGCGACCGACCTCGAGCGCATGCTCCGTGCGTCCGTGGGCGATGACGGATAACGCCGTCACACCCGGCGTGCGAACCGCTTCGTCGGGGTCGGTGACAACGGGGACCAGCGATGGCCCGATGACCGTGGGACGCATGACCGACATGCCCCGACCATCGAGGTCGATCGGCTCCGCGCACCACTTTGCGACCGCGGTATTGGGCGCAAGCACGACGACCATGGCGGGGCACCGGTATTGCGCACGTAGGACAGCTTGGTATGCGGGCCAGGTGCGCCGTTTGTCCGAGTCGCGGGTGAGCTGCACCTCGAAGATCATCATCAGCGTGGGTTTGCGGGCGCCCTTGGGGACGAATTCCAGGACGAGGTCGGCTCGGTATTCGGGGGGTTGGATCTCGCTGTAGCTTTGGTCGCGGGTTCGGAGTTGGAGGTCCGCAGGCACGGGCTGGCCGGTCGCCCATTCGGCGATGGTGCGCGCCATGGCCTCGCTCTGGCGGACCATTGCGACGAGCACCTCGTGCAGCTGCGACGGCATTCGGTGGGAACGTAGTGCGCGCCGTGTTGGTGGGCGAAGGAAAGCCGGGTTGAGGTGCAGGTGTCTGCTCAACTCGGGGCCGAGGGGCGCCTTCGCCCTGCGGGTCACTGAGGGCTGGCCGAAGGACGATCCACGCGAGTAGAATCTCGGCGGGGGCGTTGGCAGGCATGGCCAGCTTTCCAAATAGTCTCGGCCCAAGAATGAACGATGGGGCCGGGAGTTCACTGCAGGTCGATGAACTCGCGGATGAGGTGAACGAGACCCTGTTCGAATTCCAGGAGCGTGCTGCCCTGGGCGACTGGCTCGACGCGAGGGAGCAGGAACTGGCCGAGAGCCAGAGCCCATACCGGCGGGGGTAGGTCTGCGGAGCGCGTCCCAGAGCGTTGCTCTGCTACGCTGGACTCGTGCTCCGTATTCTGTGGAGCGGGCTGGCGCTCGTGTCGATTGCGTGCAGCCCAAGCGTGGCCGAGCCGCTTCCCTGGAACGAAGACCGGGTTGGGTTCTTCGAACCCTCGGGCTCGTTTGGCACGGTGGCACTCCCGGAAGGGACGAGAGAAACCTGGCCGGCGGTCTCCATCACGCAAGACCGCTCGTGGCGCTGGACGCTCCAGGGAGCGAGCATCGCCCACCGAAACTCCAACGGGTTTGGGGGACTCGACCTCGAGACCGGAGCCGCTCAGGGACAGTTCATCGCGAGCAGTCACTGCGCGCCGCCGAGCGTGATCGACGTTGATGCCACCACATCCCGAATCGCAGTGGTGGAGTTGGACTGCACCGAAGTCGGGCAGTTTGTGTCGATCTTCGAGTTCGATGCGGAGCGGGACGAGCCCTGGTTTCGCAGGGCTCACTTTGAGTCACCCGGATCGAACACAGAGATCCGTTGGTCGGAAGACGCTCCGTCCCTTGCCGTCGTGCACGAGGCGGCGGCCGGCGCTCTGGAGGTGTTGCGGCTCGATATCGATGCTACGCCGACGGTCCTCCTTCCGGCCACGCCGGCACCTGTCCGGCTGCCGCGCCTCTCCGCAGATGGGGTCCTGGCCGTCGCCGTGGGTGCAACGCTGTGGATCGATGGCGCCACACTCGACATCGACGTCGTGGAGATGGACTGGCGTCTGGGAACCGACGAGCTGTGGGTTCTGGGCGCCGATCGGACGCTTTGGGAAGCAACGGCGCAAGGCGACGCTCGCAGCGTGTACACGTCGGCCGGAGAGGCAAGCTGGGTCGGCTGGTCACAAGACGGTGCACACTGGGCGATGACTGAGGGCTGCGAAGAGGGCGGGTCGAGGTTGATCGTCGACGGAGAAGCCCTTGGGGACTGCGCCATGATGGGAGGCGCGCGATGGTCCAACCGGCAAGCGGTGCTCGTGTACGAGACAAGCGCAGACTCAGGTGGTCCCGCGCTCCGGGTTGTCGACCTTGAGGGCGGAGGACTCCGGATCGAGGAGGCCCTCTCGCCTCGCTTCTCCCCGTGATGCGGGGTTAGGTGGCGTCTTGGCGGAAGGCGTCGAGTAGTTCGAAGAAGGCGTCGAACGCCGCGGATTCGTCTCCGTGCTGTTCGAGGAGGAGCGTTCTCCAGTGGAGTTCGGAGGAAGGGCGGTTCAGGCGGCGTGCGACGAACCCTTGGAAGCGTTGGAAGTCTGGGATGGGTTCGTCCAACGTATTCTCGAACGCGTCGCACGAGGTACGGAAGCCGGAGAGGAAGCCTTGCAGTAGGGTGACGTTCGGGGACCCGATGAAGAGGCCTGGCTGTTCGCGGACGGCATCGAGGACGTCGTAGATGGAATGGACCTGCCACTCGCGCCTGCTTGTTCCGTCGAGCGTGCGGGGAGCGATGACACCAACCATTGCGAAGATCATACGATCGAAAGGCTCAGGAGGACCCTCGCGGGCGAATGAGCGGCGGTGTTGATCCGGGGCGTTGTTCGGGCCCCACTCTCGGCACGAGCGTCAACGTGCGGAACATGACTAGGCCTTGAATGCCGGAGTTCGCCGTCTCAGCAAGGCGGGGTGAAGAATTCGTCTGGGCGCCGGCATCGTAGAGCTCGAGCTTCCAGCCCCCACGTGCCACTCTCTCCCGCGTGCCCCGACTGCCTCCTGGTCTCTACGACAAGCTCGTCGATCGAGCGGTCGAAGCGGCCCTGGATGACATCGAGTCTGGGTTGAGTCGGGTCTCCCCGCTCGAGCTCGACGAGGCCCATGACCATCTCGTGGTGGCTGTTGCGGACCGGCTGCGTGCTGCGTTGCGTGCGGTTCGGGGGGAGAAGGTTTCGGACAAGCTCGAGGGACAAGTTGCCCTGACGAACCGTGTCCTGGACGTGTTGTCGAGCGTTCCATCGAGCGGGACGGACGCGCACGATGCGATCCCGGTACCTCCTCTGCGGCTGTCCGCGGTGTTGGAGGCGGCGGAGTCCCCCCGGGAGCCGCGCTCGCCCCAGAGGCCCAAGATTCCGCTGCGCTCGAGTGACCTGCTGATCAACGGCAAGCACGACCTCAGCCTCGGCCCTCAACTACGGCTCGAGATCGAGTCGGCGGATCGGGTGGACTTGCTGTGTTCGTTCGTGAAGTGGAGCGGGCTGCGGATCATCGAGGACGTACTTCGAGACCATCTGCAGCGCCGGCCGGGGTCGGTCCGGGTGCTGACGACGACATACATGGGGGCGACGGAGCGGCGCGCACTGGAGGCGCTGATCGAGATGGGGGCGGACGTCCGAGTCTCCTACGATCGCAGCCAAACCCGACTCCACGCGAAGGCTTGGCTTCTTCACCGAGCGTCGGGATTCTCGACGGCGTTCGTCGGCTCGTCGAACCTGTCGGCGGCGGCAGTGCTGGACGGGCTCGAATGGAATGTCCGCCTTGCACAAGCCGACAACGCATCGATCCTGCAGCGCTTCGGCGCCGCGTTTGACCAATACTGGGACGACGGCAGCTTTCGCGCCTACGATCCGGTGACGTTCGACAAGGCGATCCGCGGTGAGCGTCGAGAACGGGCGGCGCCGTTCCTTCACTTTGACATTGAGCCGAAGTCCCACCAGGCACGCATTCTCGACGAGCTGGAGGCGGAACGTGAGGCGGGGCATTGGCGCAACCTCGTCGTCGCGGCCACGGGCACCGGCAAGACGGTCATCGCCGCGCTCGACTATCGGCGGCTGAGCAAGCAGCTGAAGCGCGCGCGGCTGCTGTTCGTCGCCCACCGCCGGGAGATTCTCGAGCAGAGCCTCCTGACATTCCAGGTCGCTCTGGGCGACGGTGGCTTTGGCGACCGGCTAGGCGACGGACAAATGCCCGACGAGTGGACGCATGTGTTCGCCAACATCCAATCGCTCACGCCCGAGCGCCTTGAAGCGCTGGCGCCGGACGCATTCGACGTGGTCATCGTGGACGAGTTCCACCACGCTGCGGCGGGGTCCTACGACCGCCTGCTGCGAAAGCTGAAGCCCAAGGTTCTCGTGGGACTCACCGCGACGCCGGAGCGCGCAGATGGCAAGAGCGTGCTGGAGTGGTTCGACGGTCGGATCGCGTCGGAGATCCGCCTGTGGGAAGCGCTGGATCATTCGCTGCTGTGCCCGTTTCAGTACTTCGGGATCGGCAGCGCGCCGGACCTGCGCGGCGTGAAGTGGTCCCGCGGCCGCTACGACCCGACCGCGCTGAGCAATGTGTACACGGCGGACCACATGTTCGCGCTACGGGTGCTCCAAGAGACGCAGAAGAAGGTCGCGGACATCTCCTCCATGCGAGCGCTGGGCTTCTGCGTGGACCTGGCGCACGCCCAATTCATGACGGATCAGTTCGTCAGCCACGGCGTCTGTGCGCGGATGCTGTCGGGGAAGTCATCCTCCGCCGAGCGCGACCAAGTCCTCCGCGCCCTGGCCGCGGGCGAAGTCCAGGTGGTCTTCACGGTGGACCTGCTGAACGAGGGGGTGGACGTGCCAAAGGTGGACACGATCCGCTTCCTGAGGCCGACCGAGAGCGCCACCGTGTTCCTGCAGCAGCTGGGCCGGGGTCTTCGGCACGCCGACGGCAAGGAAGTGTGCACAGTGCTCGACTTCATCGGGCACGCCCACAAGAGCTTCCGCTTCGACGCCCGCTACCGCGCGATCGTGGGCGGCACCCGGAAGGAGCTGGAGCGACACGTGGAGGCTGGCTTCCCTGCGTTGCCCGCCGGCTGCTTCATTCACCTCGACGAGATGGCCCAGCACGCGGTGCTGGAGAACGTCCGCAAGGTTGTCGGGAGCAAGCAGAAGGTGTTGGCCGAAGAGCTTCGCGCGATGGCTGTGGACGGGGAGCCGACGCTGCCTCAGTTCTTGGCGCGAACGCAGACCGACCTGGAGGACCTGTACGCGAAGGAGTACTGCTGGACGTCCCTGCGCCGCCGGGCGGGTTTGCACGAGACGCCCGCCGATCCCTGGGAGACGGTGGTCGAGCGGGCCCTGTCACGCATGCTGCATATCGACGACGACAGGCTCCAGCGTTTCGCCTCGTTGCTGGATGTTGCGACGCCTCCGGTGGGTGATCCATCCGACCCGTACCAGCGGCTGCTGTATGTCGCGCTGGGGCAGATGCGGAAGTCCTTCGACGACCTCGGCGCATTCTGGGAGGATCTTTGGCGGCGACCGTGGCTTCGCGAGGAGATGCTTGCGCTGCTGGGGATCCTCAAGGATCGGCGTCGACACCTCTCCAGTCCCATGGCGCCTCCGCTCGAGGACGTCGCGTTGCGCCTCCACGGGACCTACTCCAGGGACGAGATCTTCGCCGCGTTCGACGAGCGCAACAAGAACCGCGGAGTACTTCGGACGCAATCGGGCATCCACAACGTGAAGTCGCGAAAGACCGAGCTGCTGTTTGTGGAGCTGGAGAAGAGCGAGAAACACTACTCGCCCAGCACGCTGTACAACGACTTTCCGATCACCCGCACGCGCTTCCGTTGGGAGAGCCAGAGTACAGCGCATCCGGAGACTCCGGCGGGGCGGAGGTACTTGGCGGCGAAGGCGGGGGCGGAGCAGAAG
>CAYGTG010000276.1:0-8715 GCA_964352485.1 uncultured Nannocystaceae bacterium
ACTTCATCCTCGGGGATGTACCCGTCGTACCGGGCGCCTACGAGAATGGCCGACGCCGGATGCACGGGCGGAGGAAATCGGCCCACGTCCACCGGATCGAGGCACTCCGCGAAGTGACGGCGCGCTGCGGGCTCGCTGCCAAAGGCGTTGGCAAGCGCGCCCCAGTCGAAGCGTCGCTGCAGCGCGTTCTCGGTGAAGATGGGCGCGGCGCGAAGGCCCGAAGCGCACGGGACCGCGGCGACGGGAAAGTCGCAGAGGGCGGCGCCGAACGAGGTCATCATGCCCCCTTGGCTGTACCCGGACGCGCCGGGAACAAAGCCCTCGTCCCGGATCCACCGAAGCAGCGCTCGCGCCTCATCCACCGTCGCGGTGTTCATCGCAAACTGGTCACGGACGGTTCTCAACAGCGAGAAGCGCTGTCCCTGCGGTCGGCGGCTCCCGTAGAACGGGTTCTCGAGCAGCACGGCCCCGATACCTTCACCCAAGAGGTCGGCCACCAGGCGCCGACGCAACGGGTAGCCTTCTTCTCCGGTTGCCGCGAGCAGCAGACACACCTGACCGGTCGCGCCACGAAGCGGCTGGTGAAGCTCGATCGACGCGGTGCGGGTTCGCAGCGGGGGGATGGACGCCGCCGGGCTCTCGAACGTGCCCGCGCGCACGCTCGCAGTGGATGTCGTCCAGCTCCGCTCCCACTGCAGCTGAATGCGGGCTGGGGGCTCGCTGGCGTCGTAGCTGCGAATCGTCGCCACCAGCACCTCGAGTTCTTCGAGTGACCCAAACCCATCGGCGTAGAGCTTGGGACCGCCCATGGCCCGGGTGAGCAGCTCGTCGGCGACCCCGTGGGCCGTCGCTCGCACTCGGCGACCCAACGCGCGAATCACTGGACCGTCCCTCGCTGGTCGGCGATCGAGACTCCGGAGTGCGAGCCGCTCAGTGGCCCTCCCGAAGAGGTGACCGCCGTGGTCGAATCGGATACTGCCGGGTCGACCGAGGTGTCGCCGTCGGAACCCGCGGCGAGCTCGACAAGCTTTTCTGCGACCGCGATCAAGGCGGTGTTGCCGGTGGGCCGAAGCCAGCGGCTCGTCTCAGCGCTGTGAAGCACGAAGCCGGTGAAGTCGTCGGCCATCAAAGACACCCGGGCCCTTGCCTCGTGGCACAGCCCGACAAGAGCCACCGCTTCAGCATCTCGTGCCCATTCGATCACGCGGTCGAGTCGTACCACGGCATCAGCGATGAGGCCCCGCTCGGCCTCCGCGAGCGCCAGGACTCGATTCGCCCGGATCTCGACCGAGCGCTGGCACAACACTCCGGACTCCGCGCACTCGACCACCCGCTGTGCGATCTCCTGGGCCGCCACAGGATCCCCCTGCCCCAGATAGACCTCCGCCAACGCGGACTCGATCCACACCCGCGTCAGCATCTCGTCGGGGTGCAGCTGGGTCAGGGCACGCTCGAGCCACCCCTTGGCCTCTTTCAACTCCCCCCGGCTGCGATGGTACTCGCCGCGGGTGAGTGACAGCCGTGCGCGAAAGTCGAACCCCTGGCCGCACAGGCGCTCGAGCTTGTCGGCCATGCGCTTGAGGCCCAGCACGTCGCTGCACAACCCGTAGCCAGGATGGCTGAACAACACGTGCTGCACGTCGGTCGACCACGAGCCGAGCTGCACCGACACCCCTTCGAGAGAGTCCCCCAGCGCCTTGGCCTCGCGCTCTCGGCCGCGGAACCGCATCGCCGCCATTGCGAACGTGTCGGCGACCAGCGAGTGGTACATCAGCTTCACGTCGCGCATCCCCTGGAGGTTCTCCTCCAGCCCCGGGTCGAGGTTGGTGACCTGAATCTGCGCGATCAGAGATCGAATCCCGCCGATGGAGAACCGCTGCTCAAAGTCAGAGAGCACGCCAAAGGTGTCGTTCTCGACCAGCTCGAGCGCCGCGTTGAGTTTGACATGCGCTTCGGCCAGCCGTCCCAAGAGGAGATCGGGAAATGCCGTGAGTCCAAGATGGACCGCGTAGCTCACGCTCTTCTTGAACACCGACAGAGGGCGAACGAGGTCGATCAGGCGCTGCAGCCCTTCGAGAGAGTGGTTGGCGTACTCCATCGCGCACGCGTAGCCAATCGTCACCGCGAACGTGGAGACCGCCGACCAAGGCGGAGGACCGCGACGTGCCCGGGAGCGGAACAGCCACGCCACCGAAGCCCACGCGAATCCGACGATGAGCCCAAGGTGCCGTCCGAGCACCCGGCCTGCGCGGTCGGCATGGGTGATCCCCGCTTGATCCCGCAGGCCCATCACCGCCGCGAGCATGTGACGCTGGCCGGCGTCGCGATCGCTGATCCACCCTGCGCCGACCAGCATGAAGCGTAGCTGCAGAAGCTCGGGGCGGTCGGGGTCGATGCGTTCGTAGACCTCCACCGCAGCCTCGAGCGGGGCGATGCAGTCGCTGAGCGCCTGAACCTCGAACAAGCGAGCGCCGGCCTTCGACAGATAGCCCGCCGCCGCTCTTTCGCGACCGCTGCGGAGCAGGTGGAAGCCGACCTCGGCCTCGCGCTCCGGCGCCTCGCCTCGCTGCATCGCCGCCTCCAGGACGTCGGCGATCCGACCGTGCAAATCCGCGGCGTGTTCTTCTGCGACCCCGCGCAACACGGCTTCGCGGAGTCCATCGTGTCGGAACGCATAGTGCTCCCCGTCCCCGAGCAGCACCGATTCACGCACGAGTTCGTCGATCGCCGAGAAGAGGTCATCGTGTTCGGCATCCTCGAGCAGGCCGCGGATCCACGAAAGATCGAAGTCTCGACCCGTCACCGCCAGGATCTCGGCGACCCGCAGGGCATTGGGGCTCAGACGCGCGACGCGTTGGTCCATCGCCTGCACGAGTCCGGGGGGAATGGAGCGGTCGTCGTAGTTGGTAGGAAGGATCCACTCCCCATCGACCAGCCGCGCTCGCTCCTCGTCGACGAGCATGCGCGCCAGCTCCGTGCAGTGAAGCGGCGATCCGCCTCCGCTGCGAAGGAGCCACTCCGCAAGGCGCTCGACGTGCGGGGCGTCGCCGAACAACGACCGCGCGAGTTCGGACACCTCGGCCGCCCGCAGCCCCTGAAGCCGAAGACAGACGTCGGCCTCGCGCAGAGCATCCACGGCCGCCGGAGCGCGAACGTCTTCTTGGGTGCGAAGGGCAGCCACAACGAGCAAGGCGTGCGACTCGGCCCCTCGAGCGAGCGCAGCCAACACAGCCGCCGAGGCCTCGTCACATCGCTGAACGTCGTCGACGAACAGCGCAACCGGGCGGATCTTTGCCAGCGCCACCAACCACTGCGTCATCGCGCCCTGGATTCGTAGTCGCTCTTCGGCCGGCTCGGCGACGGCTGCGGTGAGGTGGATCTCTCCGAGCTTGCCCGCGAGGTCTTCGAACACCCGGGCCAACACGGATGCCGCCGACCGTGGCAGGCGCGGGATGTCCTTGGGGCGAGCCGTGATGGCAGCCTCGACCAAGGCTCGAATCACGCCATACGAATCCCAGCGGGCAGACTCCGCGCTGGCTGAGAGCGCGGTCATGCCGGCCAGCTGCGCGGTCAGTCCAAACTCGGCGAGCAGGCGGCTCTTGCCGGTTCCCGTGAGCGCCTCGACGAACACCGCCCGGCCATGCCCTTGCCGGGCCTGCTGCGTGCATCCTTCGAAGAGCTCCATCTCGCGCCGTCGACCAACCATGGCCGCGCTCGCCAGATAGCCCTCGCGAATCGAAAGGCCGGGCTCCTCTGGGAGTTGGGCGATCGCCTGCAGTCGATCGATCACCTCGGCGGCGTTGGCCGGACGGCCCAGTGGATCGAGGCACAGCATCCGCCCGATGAGGTCACGGAGTTGCTCGGGAATGTCCGGATCGAACGCCTCCAGCGCGGGAGGCGGCCGACGCCACATCGTCTCCAGATCATCCAGGCTGCGCGGTTGGTACGGATAGCGCCCGGTGAGCATCCAGTAGGCCAACGTGCCCAACCCGTACAGGTCGGTTCGATCGTCGAGCGGAAGGCCGCGCAGGTTCTCCGGGGCAATGCATGACGGGGTGCCGGCGACGTCACCGGACAAGCCGACGGTCGCAAGCAGGCCAAAGTCGAACAGCTTGGCGTGCCCGTCCGGGGTGCAGCGAACGTTTCTCGGGGCGACGTCCCGATGAATCATCCGGCGCGCATGCAGAAAAGCGAGCGCGGCCGCGACGTCTCGTAGAATGCTGCACGCTCGCGGCCAGGGCTGCTGTCCCATGTCCTTGAGGTCCGCGCCCTCGAGCAGCTCCATCGTGTAAAACGGACCCGAATCGTCGATGCCGAAGTTGTAGGCCTCGATGATGCGCGGATGAACGAGGTGGGCCAGGGAGTGGAACTCGCGGCGGAATCGCAGCAGGCCCCGTCCGTCGTGGTCGCGACTCATGGTCTTGAGCGCGACGATGCGCCCGGTCGTGATGTCCTCGACGCGATGAACCGCGCCCATGCCCCCCTCGCCCAGGGTGCCCAGGATCCGATACCGCGACCCGATCAACCGCTCAGCGGTCGATGGAGAATCCACGGGCTGTTCGGCGGCCCCCATAACAATACGTCTCAAGCTACGCCACCGGGCGGCGGGACGCCACGAAACGGCCTGCCAGGCGACGCTGACTGCGCTGCAGCCCCCGCAAGCGACGAACCGAGGCCACACCGCCCTGTGCGATGTGGCCTCTGGTCCGTCGTTGTCGTGAGAGTCGCTACAGGTGGAACACGCCGGGCTCCGCCTCGACTTCGTGAGGAGCAGGGTGCCGTTCGTGACGACGATGCCCCCACGTCTCCTGCTTCCGCTCCAGCCTCCTGCGCTTGCGGTGCAGCTTCTCGCGCTTGCGCTCCAGCTTCTCGCGGCGCCGGTCACAGCCGCTGCTGAATGGGAATCCAAGCCCGAACGCCCCTTCGATCTCGGCTTCGAGGCCGTCGAGATCGACCTCGACGTCCACCGAGCCACACCCCGACCCGAACGGGAACGAGTCGCTGTAGAATCCCTGGATGATGATCCGATCGCCGGAGTCGACAGGCTCCGGAGTCGGAGGCGGAGCTTGTTTCCGGTCAACGTGAACCGCGACCCGCTCGTCATCACGCTCGATCACGACGGCGGATCTCCGCTGCCCGAACTCGTCTCCAAGCTCTTGAACCGTCACGGTGGACTCGGAGGTGCTGGACGACTGTGCGGTCATCGGGGGCGGATCCACCTCGGCAGCGGGGGCAACGCTGGGAGCCAGCCAGATCGCGCTGCCCAGCATCAACGTGCCGCATCCGACGCGAACCACCGGACTGACCGACCCCACGCCTGCTTTTGTCCGTCCATGCAGCAGACGAGTGATCCGACGAACGACCGGCGAGTCGCGGTCGGCCATCGCGACCGACAGCGCGGACGTGCGGCTGTCGTCGAGCCACGAAGCGACCTCGGCCAAGCACTTGGCCAGATGCGTGCCGCCTCCGGTGGACTTCGCCGCCCAGTCATCACACTGGAACTCGGCGAGTTCCTGCAGCTTGCGGCGGGCGAGGTGGTTGAGCGGCTGGAACACGAACGCAGCCTCGAAGACCGCGGTGACCAGCGCCCACTGCGGGTCGCGGCGCTGAAGATGGGCCAGCTCGTGCGCGAGCATGCCGTGCTGCTGGGCGGGGGTGAGGCGTTCGATGGCCCGCTCGGGAATGACGACTTCACGCCGCATCAGCGCGACGGGGGACCGCAAGTGCGGGGACGCGGTCAGGCGGACTCGGCGCTTGCCGTCCTCCTTGAGGCCGGCCTCGTCCACGAGCTCGAAGAACTTCTCGAGGATCGGATCCTCGATCACGTCGCGACGTCCTCGCAGCTTCGCCTCGGTTCGGCGGGCGCCAAGCCCCAGGCGCAGCAACGCCAGCAGTCCACCGATCCCGGCCAGACCCACAACCACCCACGGCCATCTCGACGGCGTTCGAGGTACCGAGGCGACCGCCGCGACGACGGCTGGCTTGGTCTCTTGAACGGTCGTGATGCGAACGTCCCCGGCGTCGTGTTGGGTGATCTTGCGGGTCACCGTCGGGTCCACGACTTGCGATGGCGCGGCAGCGGCGGTCTTGGCCTGCAGACTTACCGGGAGCGGCAGCCGGCCACCGAGCGGCTCGACGTCGGCCATGAGCGCGACCGTTGCGGTGGCCAAGCCTCCGAACAGCGCGACCCTCCACAAGGTCTCCTGCAACCTCAGCGGTACCTTGGGAAACAGCTTGAGCAGCGCCCACACGAACACGATGAGGACCGTGCTGTGCAGAGCGTAGGTCAGGATCCAGACGAACGCGGTCATGGTCATGGTTCTTCTCCGGCGGGCTCGCCCGGCGACGCGATACCGTCTCCGGACTCATTCGATTCCCGAGCGCGGATCAGTTGCTCCACGGCCTCGAGTTCATCGGGGTTGAAATCGCGCGATTCCACGAGGTGGCTGACCAGCGCCCCCGCGTCACCGCGAAAGAAAAAGTCGGTCAGGCGCTGAAGCATCGAGCTGCGCACCTCCTGCTCCTGAACACAGGCCGAGTAGACGAACTGCCGGCCCTCGGCGCGGTGCTGAAGCAACCCCCGCTTCTCCAACCGCGTGAGCAGCGTGGACACGGTGGTGGGTGCGAGTTCACGGTTGCGCAGGAGGGCTGCGTGAACCTGGGCGGCGGTTGCCTCGCCGTGCTCCCAGAACACCCGCAACACCTCGAGCTGGAGGTCGCTGAGCTGAATCGGATCGGTCATCGTGACTACACCTGTAGTACTACGCCTGTAGTACTACAGGCGTAGTACTACACCTGTAGTAAGGGCGGTGCAACGGATAAGTCGCGACGGGAAGTAAGCGTGGTGCCTTGCGGTACCGTGAGGCATGCCTCCGCGCCGGCCCGAACCCACCGCCGCTGCAAAAGCCCGAGCGGCCCGGATCTCCGCCGCCCTCGAGGGGATTTTGGACGATCTTCCGCCGCCCCCACAGGACGGAGAAGCGCCCGCCTCCGACGGCCACGGCACGCCCTACCGCCCGATGCCCGCAAGTCGCACGACGTCCGCTCGCAGAGAAGGTGTCGACTGCCCGGCCTGCCAGAGCCCCATGGAGGTCGACTTCGACCGCGGTATCGAGATTCATCGGTGCGTCGGCTGCTCGGGGCTGTGGCTCGACCCTGGCGAGCTGGAGTCGATGGTGGATGACCCCGGCCCCACAGAAGCCAACGTCGCAGACCTGCGAGACGGCATGAAGGACCTGCGGGTCCCCAACGGGCCGGTGCGGTACCGAAAGTGTCCGCGCTGCTCGCTCACGATGAACCGTCGCAACTTCGGCTCGCACAGCGGGGTGATCGTCGACGAGTGCCGGCAGCACGGCATGTATCTCGACCCCGGCGAGTTCGAGGCAATCGAGGCGTTCATCAAGCTGGGCGGGCTCGCCCTGGAGCGCTCTCGCGAGCTGCGGGAAGCAAAACGGGCCGTGCACAACGCCAAGATGGACGCCGCGCACTACCGAGCGGCGGCCACCGCCGTTCCACGGCACGACGGTCACCACCACCACCACGGGTCATCGTGGGGCAGCATTTTTTCTTGGCTCGACGGACTGTTCACGTTGCTCATACTCTTCGCGCGGTGACGGATCCCCAGCCCCGACGCGCCGTCACTGCGCTCGCGCTCACCCTGCTGTTCGGCGGGCTAGCGTTCGAAGGACTCCGCCCGCTGGCCGACCTCGATGTCTGGTGGAACATCCGCCTCGGGGAGGTCATGGTTCAGACCCGCAGCCTCGCGCCGTCGGACGTCTTCTCCTACACCCGGTTCGGCACCGACTGGCCCTGGAAGGACTGGGGCACCGCGCTGCTGTTGTACGGGACCTGGTCGCTCGGGGGACTGACGGCGCTGGTCCTTCTCAAAGCATCCATGCTGCTGGGCACCGCGGCGCTGCAGTGGAGGATGCTCCGCAACGAGCGCGGCCTTCCGCTGCCCGTCGCCGTGCTCGGCGTCGCCGTCTGCATGAGCGCAGCGTCATTTCGGTTCACGGAGCGTGGGGCGACGGTGTCGCTCGTGCTCGTCGCTGCGCTGCTGTGGCTGATCGATCGCCACCGCGGCGGCAAACGGGACCTGCTCTGGGCGGTCCCTCTGATCGTCCTCAATGCCAACATGCATCGCGGCGTGTTGCTCCTGCCCGTCATTCTCGGAGCCCTCGCGGTGGTCGAGTTCGTCGAGGCCAAGCTCCTCAACAAGGAGCGCGCCTGGACGCGAAGCCTCGGCATTGCCGCCGCGGGCAGCCTCGCGGTCCTCGCCACGCCGTTCGGCATTCGTATCATCACCACGACGATCGCCTTGATGGGGCAACACAGCGCACTCATCACCGAGTGGGCGCCGGTCGAGTACGAGCTGGTCAAGCGTCTGTCTCCCGCGACGCTCGTGGCTATTGCGTTCGTGGCGGGGGGCGCACTGCTGGGTGCGATTCGCTCTCGCAATCTCTGGGATCTCACGCTGGTCGTCCTCGCATTCGGGCTCGGCATGCAGTCGATTCGTCACCTCCCATACATTGCGTTGCTGGGGGCGGGGCCAGCCGCCTCGGGCTGGGCGTCCGTGGGCACAGCAGTCTGGAATGGCCGACTCAAGACCCTGCTGGCCGTTGCCCCGGCATTGGGAGCGCTGCTGTATCTCCTGGGTCGCCCACTGCCGCCGCCGAGCTTCGGCCTCTCCCCCGCGCACTTCCCCGAGAAGGCCGT
>CAYGTG010000277.1:0-8671 GCA_964352485.1 uncultured Nannocystaceae bacterium
CGCTCATGCAGAGGCATGATGACACGCCACCCGCGTCGGCGCTGCGAGAAGACAGCTCCGCGCGAGCGGACCCGCTGGCGAATCGGTCCAACCGGCGCGCGATGCCGGCGGCGGAGGCTCACTCCTCGGAGGGCGGGAGCCCGCACACCTCGTAGGTGTCGAACTCCGCTTCGTAATCGACGCCTTCAATGTCGAAGCCGCGAGTCTTCGAATACTCCGACATGAAGCTGTCGTAGAGCCCGTCATCGAACGTGGAGCCGACGGCCGCGGCGGCGTACCGAGACGCAAGCTCGGTCTGGAAAGCCTCCTGCAACTCGACGTCATCCATGCGCACCAGGCCTTCGTCATCGGTCGGGAGGCCACCGTCGGAGAAGTGCCCCGCAAACATGCGCTGCATGGACGCCAGCGGGTCCTCGAACTTGTCGCCCATCACCTCGAGCATGTGCGCGAGGTAGAACGGAACGCCGGGGATGCCGCCCGATGCCTCGGTCACGACCGCGGGGCCCTCGACCGCAAGCGCCTTCCCACCGACGCGCTCTTCGAGTTGTGCGTTGAGGACGGCGGTCTCGAACTCGAGGTCAGCCTTGGCGAGCCCAATCAGGCCGTCCCGATACATGCCCGCGTTGAGTGGGTTTCCGCGGTAGCTGATCGTGTAGAGCGTGAAGCCCTCGGCCAGCACGTCCGCAGCCATGAGGACGTCGATCCACTGACGTACGATTCCACCACCCATCACGAAGATCGTGGCGATGGCTTCTTCGGGATTGCCCGCAGGAAGCTCCATCTCCACCACCTGGGGAACCTTGCCGCGCTTCTCATCGCGCCCCGTGAACGTCTTGACGCTCAGTGGCTTCCCCAGCGGCTTGAGCGCGCTGGCGACGGTGTTGCCGGTGCGAGGGTCCTTGGCTCGCGGCGCCGCCAGAGCCCACACCAGGCCATTGATCTTTCCATCGAAGCTCTCGCGGATGGTCGCGACGACCTCGTCACGAATCGCCGGGTCGAAGGCGTCGCCAATGATCGAGCCTGCTGTTGTGCCGCGCTTGGTGAGCCCACGCTCGAGGGCCAGGGTTCGGTGGAAACCTGGAGAACCGATCTTCCGAATCTTGTTGCTGCTCTCGGGGGTGGGCTGAGCATCGAGCGAGACATTGAGGGTGTTCGCGCCGTGACGCCCCCCCAGGACCGTACGCGCAGCGCTCCCAAAACCGCCCGATCCGCCTACGATCAGCCAGTTTTCCCCACCTTGCGACTCGGGCGCGCCAACCCGCTCGAGCATCGCGTCGGCGGCCTTCTGCGTGCCGACCGGATGGAAGTTGCCCGGGAACACCACATTGCCCATCGAGGGGACGAAGCGGAACTGGAACGAGGGGATTGCGAGCTTCATCGCTCGCCCGTGTACCATGGAACAATGACGCTTCGTAGAGCGGCCTTCGGCGCTCTGGCTGCACTCTCCGTCAGCCTCCCGACCGCTTGCGCGGGAAACCAGGACCACGTGTTGTCGTTCGAACAGGGCGAACACCACGCGCGCGTTCGGGACCTTCGCGTCGACGTCCTCGAGGCCCGCTACGCAGAGCGTCAACTCACTGTGGAGTGCGGGGTCGTCAACGCGGGCGACACCCCGGTGACCATCGATCGCGAGGGCGTTTTGCTGGACGACGACGGCCTCGAGATTCCCCCTCTCGCCCTGACCGGTCAGCCCACCGAGTTCGTGATCCCCGGCGGGGGATCGACCGTGGTTCGGTTTTCGTTTGCGGTCGGTGGACTCGAGCCTCGCGCGCGCACGCTCGGGCTGTGGGTCAACCGCTCGCCAGACGCTCCGCTGCCGCCGATGCGTATCGCGGTGCCCGGGATTCGAAGCCAGTCGACGTGACGCCCGATGACGATGGACTTCGACACGCTCGAAATCGAGACACCCGGTGGACCCCGCACTGCCTTGGTCATCACCCCGGTCGAAGACGTCATCATCACGCCGCGGCACCACATGCCCCACACCTTGGAGATGTCCGAGTCGGACCTGCGGATCCTCAGCGGAGCTCGTGATGCCAAGTCTGCGGCCGCCTCCGTCTGTATCTTTCGCGCAAAAGCACCGGTCGGTGGCGGCGCGTATCGCTTCGCAGAATCGATGACCGACGACGAAGCGGTCTCGACGGCTCTGGCCATGCTCGGTGGGCAGCTGCGGGTCTATCGAGAGATGCTCAGGCTCGGCATCTGCCTGTTCCTACACACCGACTTGGATCAAGTTGCCGTTCACGGGTTCCGCGGAGCCGTCAAGATTCGGGTCGACGAACTCGAACCCCTCACCTTTGGCGTGGGCCTCGACGCGAAACAAGCCCAGCTCGACCTGTGGCTTCTGCGCAACCTCAACTTCTTCTTCTCACTCGGCTTCGACAAGCTCATCGCGACGATTCTCCCCGACAAGCTCATCCTCATGGAGAAGCGCATGGAACGAATCCGGCGCTTGGCCCAAGAGGTCGAATCACAGGCCGAAGCTGCGGAATCGGAACTTCGGTGAGCGGAACGAGCAACGCGACGACCATCTGCGTGCCCTGGAGTTCGCACCCCAGTGGCCGCGATCAGGGCACCGGGCCCTGCCCTTCGCGAAGCACTTCGATCTGGTCGTCGAACAACCGAAGCACCGTGCTCGGTTCGGGCCACAGCGGTCCCGCGTCGATGATCACCGAGACCTCGCGGCCGTAGAGCTGTTCGAGGTCTTCGGGCTCTTCGAGACCCGGCTCGCTTTCGCCGGGCGTCACCGAACCCGTCAGCAGCGGCTCCTCCAGCAGCTCGATCAACATCATGCAGATCGCAGAGTTGGGCATGCGAAGGCCGACCTCGTGGTTGCGATTCTTCATGCTGCGCGGAATGTCCTGCGTGGCCGGGAGAATCATCGTGTAGGGGCCGGGCAGCAGGCGTCGAACCACGCGGAAGTGCTTGTTTCCCATGTGCCCATAGCGACCGATCTGCGACAGCTCGTTGACGAGCATCGTCAGGGGCTTCGCATGCTTTTCGTGAATCCCCTTGAGCTTTCGCAAGGATGTGATGCCCTTGCTGCTCGACATGGCACAGCCAAACGCGTAGCCGGTGTCGGTAGGGTAGATGATGACATCGCCGCGGCGCAGAGCCTCGACGGCGGGCGCGAGTTTTCGCGGAGCGGGGCGGTCGGGATGGATTCGAAGGCGCATGTGCCTCACTCGGTTTCGGACTCGGTTTCGGGTTCGGCCGCCGCCGCGCGGTAGGCCTGCACGCGCACGAAGATCAGCCAGTAGACCTCGGCGGCCAAAATGATCGCGTAGATGTCGTAGGGCGTTCGAAGGCGGATCGATCCGAAGAACAGTCCCGCGATTGCGGTGGATGTGAGGGTCTGGAACGCGATGAGCGCCATCGACGGACGACGCCGAATCCCGGCCATGAACCACACCATCGCGACGAGCGACGGAACCCAGATTGCGACCTGGTAGAAGTGCTTGAACGCTTCGACCGGCGGCAAGAACCACTTGCGGCCCTTCTCCTTCTCGGGCCACTGCTGTCCGATGAACCACAGCAGCGACATGTTCACCACGCTGTATCGGGCCTGCTCCAACACGCCGGTCTTCGCGTAGCACTCGCTGCGGATCTCGCGATGGATGTCGGGGTCTCCGATGTAGCCCACCATGCGAATGGTCGGACCTCCCAACGCCGGACGAAGCCCGAGAACGCTCTCGTCGGGGATCTTCTTCGCGATCAGCCGGTATCCCGGGAGGCTGACGCGGCGTCCATCTCGGGTGTTTGCTTGGTGTTCGCTTCGACGCTTGAGGGACTCGGTGCGGAATGCCTGGGTGACGATGTTGTGGCAGCGCGCTGCAGTCAGGTTCATGTTGGCGTTCTCGGCGACGCCGGGCCCGTACCCGGTGTGCTGCTCGAAGCGCCACATCGAGAAGCCAAGCATCGCGATGATCGGAGCCGCGACCGCCAGGAGGTGAAACCACTTCACGTGACGGAGTCGCTTGATGTTCACCAGCCACGCAACGAACACCAGCAGGAAGAACAGGGCACACTGGGGGCGGACCGCCAGAGCGACCGCCGATACCAGACCGGCACCTAGAGCCCGCTTGCCGTCTTGCAGCGTGCACAGCAGCCAATAGGTCGACCACAGCTGGAAGAACAGGAACGGGGTCTCCGACAGAAAGCTGCCCGAGTTGCTGAGGCTGGGAAGCCACACCAGCGCCGCCACCCCCACAATCTTCGCCAGCACCGGTGCCGTGCAGACGCGGCAGCCGACCAGATACGCCAACGGCACGGTCAGCGCGCCCATCGTCGCCCACAGCACGGATCCCGCGATGAGGTTGTCCTTGCCGAACAGCCGCAGCGGCACCGCGAGAATGTAGTGGGTCCCCCAAGCTTGCCAGGCGAGCGTCCGATCGCCCCAGACGAACCCATGCTCGGCGAGCGCTTGGGCTCGGTACACGTACTTCGCCATGTCCGAGAACACGTAGTCCACCGGGGGGTGAACCCACAGGACCCAAGCAAAGCGAGTGGCAAGACCCAGGACCAAGAGCAACAGCAAGAAGCGACGATCCGGCGGATGACTCGACAGAAAACCGAGCCGCTGCGGGGAGGCGGTCTTGGCTTCGGCGGGGTCAGGCGACGCGTCAGGCTGCTCGCTCACGGTGCGGGAGGGTAGCAGTCTGGCGCCCTGGGCGGAAAACCGCTCTGGCTATCACTGATCGGCCGTTCCGAGTACAGTCGGGGCATGTCGGGCCAGCTTCCGGTGCAGTCGCCCCAGGTCTTCTCTAACCGCCGCGCCGCACTCTTAGACGCGCTCGGCGCTCGGGCAGACGCGCTCGGCGATCGGGCCGCCGTCATCTTCGCAGGTGGACAACGCTCGCGGAACTACCCCGCCAACGTCTACCCCTACCGGGCCGACTCGCACTTCTTGTATCTGGTGGGCGCGGCCATGCCCGATGCGGCACTTGTCGTGAGCGCCGGCCGATGCGAGCTCTTCGTCATCCCCCCCGACGCCGATGACGCGCTCTGGCACGGTGCTTCACCGTCTCTTGCCACCATCGGGACAGCGACCGGCGTCGATGCCGTCCGTCCGTTGAATGAGCTCGCCGACGCGCTTCGATCCATCGGCGAACTCGGCACCCTCCCCTCCGCCGATCCACTGACCCGCGCCAAGCAGTGCGCGCTGCTCGGCCGCGACTGGGACCCCACCCGCGCGCCCTCGGTCGACGAACTGAGCGGACCCGATCTCGAGCTCGCCGATGCGATGATCGGTCTGCGACTGCGCCACGACTCTGGCGCCATCGAGATGATTCGATCGGCCGTCGACGCCACCACCGCTGCGCATCGCGTCGGCATGGCGGTCACCAAGCCGGGCTTGCTGGAGCACGACATCCGAGCCGCGATGGAGCGAGAGCTCCTCGCGCGAGGGTGCGAGCCGGCCTACGGCAGCATCGTCACTGTGCATGGCGAGGTGCTCCACAACACCGACTACCACCATCGGATAGGGCCCTCGGACCTTGTGCTCGCCGACCTCGGCGGCGAGCACAAGGGCTGGGCCAGCGACGTCACTCGCACCTGGCCGGTGCAGGGTAGATTCAGCGCGACCCAACGAGCCCTCTACGACATCGTACTTCAGGCTGAGAAAGAAGCCTGCGCGATGGTCAAACCGGGCGTTCGCTACCGCGACATTCACCTTCATGCCAGCGTCGTGTTGGCCCGTGGCCTCGTCGACGAAGGCATCTTGCGCGGAGACCCGCAGGGCCTCGTGGAGCGCGGCGCCCATGCCCTGCTGTTCCCCCACGGAGTCGGGCACATCCTCGGCCTCGACGTGCACGACATGGAGGACCTGGGCGACCGGGCCGGATACGCACAAGGTCGCACCCGTAGCGACCAGTTTGGCCTTGGCTTCCTCCGGCTCGACCGGGACCTGGAGCCGGGCATGGTGGTCACGATCGAGCCGGGCATCTACATCGTTCCGGCCATCCTCGACAGCGAGCGCATCGCCGGCCCCTTCTTGGCCGATGGCACCCTGAACAGAGAGGCGCTGGCCCGGTTTTCGGACGTGCGAGGCATCCGCATCGAGGACGACGTTCTGTGCACGGCCACAGAGCCAGAGATCCTCACCGCGGCGATCCCCAAAGAGATCGCCGACGTCGAAGCCGCGGTCGGCATCGCAACCTCCTAGAGGTGCCTGCATCGTGTTAGGGTTCACTCGGTTTTTCGCCATGCGCCTCCGCGTTGACGCCTCCCTCCTCGCTCGGTCCGCTGCTGGGCTTGCTCTGTCCGCCGCCGGAATTCTCGGTGCGTGCACGAGCGATCTCGACGCTCCAGATGCCTACTCCGAACCCTCGATCTCGGCCGGCAACGACAGCGCCGGCGACCTCGGGCTCGACTGCGATGCGTTCCCCGAAGGCGCGGTGGGTGCGGACTACGACCACACCCCCGAGCTGTTGTCGATGGACGACGGTTCCCGCAGCTGGATGGCGGAGACGCTGCCCGAAGGCCTGGCGATCGACGAGCGCTCCGGTCGCATCACCGGCACCCCCGCCTCGGCAGGCACCACGTCGGTCGAGTTCAGCGTGATGGACAGCCTGGGTATGGCCACGACGGCGTGCGACATCGTCATCAACGAGGGCCTCGACGTTGACCAGGCGTTGGTCATCGACGAAGTCCCGTTCTGCGTGCGCCCCGGCGAGGAGACCCTGCTCGACCTGGTGGTGGACGGCACGGGCGATGGCACGCCCATCCGATGCGACAGCGACGGCGGCACGGGCAACGGACGCCGCCCCGCTGGCATCTCCGTCAACGCAGAGACCTGCGCCATCGAGGGCGCAATCAGCGAGGATCGTTTCGGCACCTGGGTGTTCATCGTCCGCGGCGTCCAGTCCGGCGCCGAGGTGTTCGTCCCCTACTGCGTCACCAACGATGCGTCGGGCGGCTACGACGTCGCCGTCGACCACTCGGGGCTCAGCGACGATGGAGTCGACGCGACGCTCGTCCCGATCTTTCGCACGTTCAACCCGGGCGCCGCGCTCGCAGTCGGCGAGGACAACGACCCGTTGTTCACGATCACCTCGCCCGACGACTGTGGCGCGAGCTGCTTCTTCGGCTTTGCGTTCAACATCAACGCCTCGCCCTTCGATGCGGACACGTTCAGCATCACCAACGCCTCGATTACGACCGGAGGTGGCGGCCCCGAGGGCTTCACCCATGGTCTGAGCATCGGAGGACCGCAGGTGGACGAAGCGTTCCAAGACCGCCCGTGGACGGTCAACGTCGCCCTCGACTACTGCTTGTCCGATACCGAGGGCCCTTGTGAAGGCGCCGACAATGTCCGGGCCAACGGCGAGGGCGGCATCGAGTTCAGCATTCTGATGGTGCCGGAATAGGAACGCGTGGCCATCGCTACCAACCTGCGCGAGCAAAAGGTCGCGCGCTTGGTCGAGCGCGAGGTCGGCCCCGTCTGGAACGAACGTTTTGCGCGGCTTCTGTGGCGGCATCTTCCGCCCCTGCGCGAAGGCATGGTGCTCGACATCCACAGCGGCGTCGGCAACACCATCGAGCAGCTGCTGACCCGACTTCCCGCCGGCGTGCGTGTGCTCGGCCTCGAACCCCAGGAGGCCATGAGAGCGCTTGCCAAGAGCAAGATCGCGCCGGAGTGGAAGACGAGGGTCTATCTCAAGGCTGAGGACGCATCTTCGGTCGCGGACATGGGCGACTCGCTCTACGACCTGGTGGTCGCCAACCTGGTGCTCCGCGAGGCCCACGACCTCGACGAGGCCCTCGAGGGCCTGCTGCGCGTCACCAAACCGGGCGGCACGCTGATGGCCACGCTGCCGATGTACGGCACGTGGTCCGAGGCCGAAGACCTCCTGCGCGAGGTTCTCCGAGACGAAGGCCTCGACACGGCGCAGAACCGTTTGCGACGGATGGCCAACCTGCGGCCCACCGGTCCTGCCATCGCGCAAGCCCTCGGCCGGCTGCAGCTCACGCCGCCGCACTACATCGTCGAGCAAGAGCGCTTCACGCTGTTGTTCGGCTCGGGGCGCGAGTTTCTCTTCTCTCCGCTGGTCGAGCTGGGGCCACTTCGACTGTGGAAAGCCGTCGTGGCCAGCGACGGCGATCCGCAGCAAGCGTTTTTCCGATTCAAGGAGGCCATCGATGCCTACTGCGCATCGGGCCTGTTCACCGTCAGCGCGGTCGCGGGCGCGATCATCGTGCAGCGGCCCATGGAAGGTGAGGACCCACGGGTGCTTCCCGGCGCTCGCTACTGGCGAAGATTCCCCGGACTGGACACCCTGTGGTCTCAGGCCGAAGCCGGCATTTTTCCGGAGGAAAGCGCAACCGCGGAGCTCGACGTCGATTTCGATGCCGACGCCGACGCCGACGCCGACGCGAGCCACGTTGCACAGCCCAGCGACACCTTCGTGCAAGACGACGGCGTCACCGCACCCCGAAAGATCGTCAATGCGGCGGAGGCCGCAGAAGACGATGCGATCCGGGCACTGCTCGGCGGCCCCTCTCCCGAGCCGAGCACCGAGGCCAACCTCGATGCACTGCTCGACCAGGTGCTGGAGTTCGACTCGAGCCAAGAGGCTGCCGGCGATGGGTTCGAGGAGCTCGACGACGAAGAAGTCGAGTTGGTCCACGTCGACGCGCATCGACCCGGCGAGACCCTCAAGCGCATCAGGGC
>CAYGTG010000278.1:0-8652 GCA_964352485.1 uncultured Nannocystaceae bacterium
GCTCCGCGAGCTCCGAAAACCGGCTCGAAGGGGTCGAGCTGGACGCCGTGGACGGCGACGCCCTGCAGGTCAACGGCGGGTCACGCCTGAGCATCATCGACTCCACCGTGCGCGACAACGAGGGGGTTGGCCTGGCCGTCGACGCCGGCAGCGAGGTGACCGTCCAAGGCTCGACGTTCTCCGGGAACGAGGTCCCCATGCACATCGCGCTCGAGCACGTCGCAGGGCTGGGTGACGACAACACCCTCACCGGAAACACCGACGACCTCGTGCTCGTGGACGGCGGCACCCTGACCGAGGACGCCTCCTGGGGTCCGGTTGGCGTCCCCTTCCGCCTGCAGAGCAATGCGAACATCGACGGCGCGCTCGACCTGCTGCCCGGCATCGTGCTCGAGTTCCCGCTCGACGGGTCGATGAGGGTCTCGACGAGCGGATCGCTCCACGCCGAGGGCACGGCCGATACGCCCGTCACGATGCGAGGTGCCGAAAACGAGCGCGGGTATTGGCAAGGCCTGTCGGTAGCATCCAAAGCAACCGCCAACGCGCTGCTATACTGCGTCGTCGAAAATGCGGGCGCGAGCCAGTGGAATGGGTCGTCCACATCGGTGACCGGGATCTGGCTGGCGGACCAGAGCAAGCTCGTCGTCGCCAACTCGATCCTTCGCGGCAGCGGCGACTCCGCCTTGGGTTCGCCTGGAGGCGCGGACATCTCGGGGTTTGCGAACAACACCATCGAGAACAACGCCAGCACCCTCATGGTCACGCCGGAGATGGCGGCCGACATCGAGCCATCCAACGTCTTCGCGGGCAACGATGACGCCTTCATCCGGGTCGAGTACTCGCTCTCGGACACCATGGAGAGCGACGGCACGTGGGCCGCACAACAGATCCCCTACCGCGTCATGCAGCGAATGTACGTTTCTGCCGATTGGGTCATCGCTCCGGGTGCCGTGGTCGAGGTCGCGCAAGACATCAACATCAACGTCACCAGCGATGGCTCGATCAGCGCAATCGGAACCGCCGAGGCTCCGGTCCGCTTTGTCGGGGTCGAGGCCCTGCGCGGCTATTGGCAAGGGATTGAGATTCACAGCGTCACCGCCAGCAATGTGATGGAGCACGCCGAGGTCCTGCACGCCGGGTCGGAGGGCTTCAATGGCTCGGGCGACTCTGATGGCGCGTTCTTCATCGGGGGGTGGGGAGGCGACGGATCGATCTCGATCACCAACACCCGCATCGAGTCTTCCGGTGGCTTCGGGGTGTCGGTGTGGGATGACAGCCAGCTGCTCGGCTGCGAGGGCGTGACGTTTGCCGACAACGCGAAGGCCGACGTCCACGTCCAGGACTCCGCCAGCTCGGCGTGCTGATCCGCTGAACGGACCGAGGGCAGAGCTTCGAGAGAGGCTCCGCCC
Organism: uncultured Nannocystaceae bacterium; assembly: GCA_964352485.1. Lineage (GTDB taxonomy): Bacteria > Myxococcota_A > Polyangia > Nannocystales > Nannocystaceae > CAJXVA01. The sequence continues at coordinate 1,410 of CAYGTG010000278.1, forward strand.
TCGGTCCAACGACCAACGCGTGTTCCGGACTACTGGGTTCGCCACCCCTCGATCCCACCACCGCACTACACTTGGACATGTTCCGAGTCTTCGCAGCCAGTGTTCTCCTGACCGGCTGCGTCGGCGGGTCCTCGGTCGAGACCCCACCCGGACCCACGTCCGAGTTCTGCGAATGCTCGACAAACAACCCGGCCGAAAATGCAGGCTCTTTCGAAATGTGTGCCGCGCTGCTCCCGGACGGCACCGGCACATACTACGAGCCTCCACCCTACAGCCGGACCTCCGATGCAGACACCCAGCCGGGCGTTCCCACGGGGACCGTCACCAGCGGAACCTTCACGGGGAGCGCCGTCTACCCAGGCGTGAGCTGGGACTACTGGGTCTACGTTCCTGTGCAGTACGACGGCACCGAGCCGGCCGCGTTGTTCGTGTTGACCGATGGCGGGGTCTACCAAGGCGGCTCGTACGCCACGCCCACCGTCCTGGACAACCTGATCGCGGCCCTCGACTGCGCCGGGTACCCGTATCGCTCAGGATTCGGCGAGTCGATCCACGGCGACAACTCGCACCCCGACCACGCCTTCGGTGCCGATGTACGGTGGCTCTTCGCCGAGGCTGCGCCTCTTTAGAAGCGTCCAGCCAGGGACAGGCCGCTGTACTCGGGCGAGAGCTGGGGGACAACGCGGACCTCAGCCGATCTGCCGAGCCAACCGCTGTGTTTTCGGTACGCCAACCCATACGAGAGCACGCCCGATCCGGCCGACGCCAGAGCGAAGCTGGTCTGCAGTCCAACGAGGTAGCCGATGCCGCAGCCGCCGCTGCCGCCGCAGCGTTGGAAGAACGTGAACAGTCCGATCCGCATGATGACCCAACCCGCCGCACCGACGCCTACGGCCGCCGCGCCTCCTCGGACGAACGCGTCGACGTTCCGAGCTGGGGCCCCCTCGATGGCGTCCTTCGTCGCGTCGTACTTTCCGCGGCGCGCACCGGCAGGAATCGCGAGACCCATCGCGGCACCGTTGGCCCCCCAGCGAACCCCCGTCAGGTAGAAGAAGGTCTCGAGCTGGCCGAAGCACTCCCCCAGACCGTCGCAGTCTTGGGTGATGACTCCGATGCTGCCGAAGGACATCGCCCATCCCAACGCCCCCGTCGCGATCGAGCCGATCATCAGACCGCGTCCGGTTTCGTCGGGAAGCCGGAGGGTCCGCTGCGGATCCGAGCCGGTCGAATCTGAGGGAGCAGGCAGAGGCTCGGATACCGGGGCGGCCTCCGGGTCCGCCTGACCCGGCGTCGGCACCACCGTCTCCGAATCAGGCCACGCTGACTCGGCCTGGGAGACCTCCGGAGGCGAGGTCGCCGGAGGCTCGGCCGCCGGTTCCGGAGGGAACACGGTTTCAGACGCGGCGTCCGACGGTTCCGTGGTCGCTGACTTCGGCCGCTGGATGGGAGGCCCTGCACCGCCCGGCTCCGCCTGAAGCAATGCAAACAACCCGACACCCGCAACGAAGCTCATTCGCACCGAATGTACCAGCTCTGCTGCCGCTGGCGGTTTCCCCGCGGAAGGCTAGAGTCCCCCGCATGAAGGTCGACGACGCGCTCGCTTCCACAGAAGTTCTGGACCTCGAAGGCAATCCTGTCGCCCTTGGCACCCTGTGGGCCGAGAAGCCGGCGGTGCTGGTCTGGCTTCGGCACTACGGCTGACTGTTCTGCCGCGAGCAGGTTGCTCGCCTCACCGAACGCCAGGCCGACATCGAATCCCGCGGCGCCGCCATGGTCGTCATCGGCAACGGAACCCCGCTCATGGCCCGAGACTTCGCCGAGCAGTTCAACGTCGGCGTGCCTCTGTACACAGACCCCAGCCGCAAGAGCTATGAGCTCGCGGGATGGCGCCGGCCGATGGGGTCCGCAGTGCTCGGCATGGGCACGATGCTCAAGGCAGGCGTCCGCGCGATGAAGGGCGGCTTTCGCCAGGGCAAGACCCAGGGTGATGCGTTTCAGATCGGTGGCGTGCTGGTGGTCGAGCCCGACGGATCGGTCCTCTTCGAACACGCCGACAAGGCTGCGGGAGACCACGCCGACATCGACGATATCCTGGCCTCGCTACCCGCCGCCTGAGACCGCGGCCCGAAACTTCACCATCGGCAGCGTGGGCTCCTGGCTGTTGACCGGGCGAGGCCTGAAGCATGGTCCCCACCGGGAGCTCGCAGGGTACGCCCAGCGGGCGTCCGTGGTACATGCAGCGCATGCGTCGTTTTGTCCTGGCTACCGTCGCTCTGCTGTCGTGCTCGACCCGCACGGACACGCCGACAGAGGTTCAAAGCCCGTCTGCGACAAGCGGCCCGGCCGGGTGCACAGACGTCGCCGCCGCCACGCTCAATTTGCGGGACGCCACCCCCACCCCGCTCGAGGCATGTGGCGAGGATGCGATCGCCGTCGCACTGAGCCAGACCCACGCTTGGACGCTGAGTGCAGATACGCTGCGCCAGGGCGATCAGATCATCTCGCTCGGCGACGTCGTCGGAACCGATGTGGCCGCGGGGTACGGACCGTCCGCCTTCGTGCTCGACGGGACCGCCGGGTCGATCCACCGGGCCGAGTCTGGGGCGCTCGTGCCCGTGGTCCGCGATGCAGCGCTCGAGGACGCGCGCGCACTCATCCGCATCGGTGGCACGCTCTTTGTCGGGACCCCTCGCGGGATCACCAAGGTCTCCCTCGCAGACGGGGCGGTCTCGTCGATGCGAGAGGGACTCGACGTCCTCGATCTCACCGTCGACGACATCGGTGCGCTCCTGGTGCTGCAGCCCTCGGGTCTCGCCCGCATGCTTCCCTCCGGCGTCGACGCGCCGCTGCGGAGCACCACCCTCGACGCAACGCGCATCGCATTCGACCTCACCACCGCCGAGGTGATCACGGTCCGGAGCGGGGGCACCGTGGCCCGGGTCGAGTACGCCTCACTCGTCCCCGAAGGCCCCAACAGTCGGCCGATCCCGCACGGCGACATGGGCCCCTTCGAGCAGGACGGATACGTTCTCGCGGGCGCGGAGTACTGGCCCCACCGCGGGTCCACACCCGCCAAGTACCCCGAGGAGATCCTCTGGGGCTTCTACCCCCACGAAGGCGAAGTCTTCGAGGGGGCGCCCGCGGTTGCCACCGCAACGAGCGCCGCGGTCGAGTGCGCGGAGAGGTCCTACGCGGCGCTGCGGTCCTGGCTCCCCACCGCAGCGCAGGCATTGACTCAAGCGACCGCTGGCGACAAGGCGCCGCGCTTCTACCTCTGGGTCAACGACTACTCCGAGGCTGACGACCCGTTCCCCGCCGACAAACGTGAGGCCAAGCTCTGGTACTGGGCCCGCGAGACCGGCGTGGCCGGAAGGATCCCCGGCTACTTCAAGTGGGAGACCGTCGTCGATCAGAGCGGTGAGTGCCGCTGGCCCGACGCCGCGCAAGCCCAGGCGTTTCTCCAGGACGCGGGCGACACGTAGCCGAGCCACGCTTCGGGGGAGTGTTCAGAGATCCATCAAGGGAGCTCGACGTCGGCCACGGTCACGCTCCACCGCGGGCTCGTCGAATCCACGACCATGACCTGTAGGAAGCCGTCCTCCTCGTCGTCGGGGCTCGGATCCCCCGCGACGATCGCCCACAACCGAGCGCCGCCCACAGCGGTGAACGGCAGCGTGACCAGAGGCAAGACCGGGAAGGCCTCCTCCTCGGCCGCGTCCGCAATCCCCAGGACGTAGTCACCCGCCGCGACCGCGACCTCCGCACTCTCCACACTCCACCCGATGGGGTCGGTGAGCACGTTGCCGAACGGGATCGACAGCCCCTGCAGGGCACCGACGAAGACCTGGGTGTACGACGCTCCATGCACGAAGCGCACCCTGGCCCGGTCCGCGTCGCCCAGCGGAAAGGCGTCGTCAAACGTGGCGATCTGGATGCCCGCTTCGCCAGCGTCGGGGGTGACCTCGCCGGTGACGAGCATCAGGTAGCGCTCGCCTGCCCTGAGCGATCCGGTTGTGTTCGGTGCCGGGCTCAGCGGCTGCCCCACGCAGCCCAACGGGTAGTCGAAGATGTTCAGCTCGTACGTGTCCGGAGATAGCCGGGTCGACTGCACTTCGCCGTAGTCGAAATTCGCGGCGATATCCACGTCGCCCAGACAGACCTCGAGCGTCCCTGCGTCCCGCGAGCCGTGCACGAAGAACAACTCCGGGTCTTGCCGAATGAAGCCCAGCGTTCCTTCGCTGCCAACGGCGATCACCGAGAACCCCTCGGGCTCACGCGCGAGGGAGTCGAGCAGGCCCGTTGCGATCAACAGCACCTCATCGCCCTCTGCGACCGGGGGCGTGGTGAAGGACGTGTATTCCACGCGGTCACTCTCGATGCTTTCGAGCAACTCGAGCTCCACTCCGCCTTCGGTCCTCAGCTCGAAGCCCGCAGCGTCGCTCGACGAGAAGCGATCGAGCGTCCCGGGCACCTCGAGGTCTCCATCGATACGGAAGCTCGGCGCGTCCGCCCCCACGTGGACGACTCGGGCTCGCGCCCGACCTTGAAGCTGCGCGCCCCAGTCTTCGGCGACAGGCACGATCCGAAAGCGAGCGTCGTCGTCGTCCGAATCGAGAACGCCCGCAGCGACCGCCGTGATGGGGTCGCCGTCTTCGAGCAGCAGCTCGGAGCTGGTGTAGATCGGCGCGGAATCACCAGGAGCGTTGGCGGGCGAAACTGGAAGGCGATTAAACCATCGGGGACCTCAATCCGATCGCTCGTCTCCCCGTAGTCCAGGTCCTCGAACAAAGGCTCCGCTTCGCCTGCCACGTAAACATCGACCGGGCCCACCGACGGAGACGCGTGGACCGCGCGAATTTCCGCCGAAGCCATGGTGTCTGTCTCAGAGCTTGTCGAAGGTTCTCCGGAAGACTCGGACGAGCCCTCGAGAGCTCCCGTCGATGCGTCGCCGGTGGTCGTCAAAACCTCCCCCGTGGACCCTAACGGGGCTTCAGCGCCGCTTTCTGGGGAAGACGCGGGGTCTGAGAAACAACCGCCAAGGCCCAAGACCCACACCGCGACACTCCAGCTCAGTTTCGTACGACCCATGTTCAAGCTCCTCAACCTCCCCAACCTTCTACAACCTTCCACATCATTGTTCAAGGTTTTGGCGATCAATGCGCCCTTGACGCGGTCGGGCTCGCAGCATCCACGCACCATCGTGCCCTGCCGGGTTTCAAACTTTCGTTTCGGTCACCGTGAGCAGAGCGAAGGCGGCATGCATCGACGTGGCGCGCAGCCGCGTGGTTCCATCGGTCGCACTTCATGGCCTCGAGATCCCGCCGGACGTTCCTATGCATTGCGCTCACGACTCTCGCGGCATCGGCCTGCCGACCTGCGGCCCCCACCGTGCCCTCCGCCCCGCCACCGGGGGACCACTGGGAGATGCTCGACACCGAGCCCTACGAGGGCAAGCGTGACGACATCGTCTTTGTCTCTGCGGACGTTGGATTCTACGGAACCGGAAAGGGAGACCTGTTTCGAACCACCGACGGCGGCAGTTCGTGGTCCAAGATCTGGTCGCAGACTGGAACGTTCATCCGAGCCATCGGCTTCGTCGACGCGCAGAACGGTTGGCTCGGAAACGTGGGCACCGAGTACTACCCCGGCGTGACCGACGAGTTGCCGCTGTACGAGACCCATGACGGCGGAGAGACATGGACACCGGTTGACCTCGGTGGCGCGTTCGTCAAGGGCATCTGCTCGATCGACATTGTGAGGACCGAGCACATCCATCAAGGCGTTCTCGAGCCACGCACCCTGATACACGCCGCTGGACGCGTGGGGGGCCCGACCGCGCTGGTCCGCTCCGTCGACGGTGGCGAGCACTGGAGCGTGATCGACATGTCGAGGAGTGCCGGGATGATCCTCGACGTGAAGTTCATCGACAGCAACGTGGGCTTCGTGTTCGCCGCCGCGCCCACCGGCGCCGAGGTCGAGGGCGCCCGCATCCTCAAGACCCGAGACGGCGGGGCAACGTGGGCGCCTGTGTATCGCTCGGGCCGGCCTGGGGAGAATGTCTGGAAGGCGTCCTTCCCGTCTGCGCGCGTCGGGTATGCCACGGTGCAGAGCTACGATCCCGAGCGTGCTCAGCAGGTCGTCGTCAAGACCACCGACGGCGGAGATACCTGGACCGAGCTTGCGCTCGTCACGGACGCCAAAGCCCGCCAATTCGGCATTGGGTTCGTCGATGAGAACACCGGGTGGGTTGGGACGATGGTCGGCGGCTTCGCGACCGGAGACGGCGGGCGTACGTGGGTGAAGACGAACCTCACGCCTGCGAGCAACAAGTTCCGCATCCGGGCGATGGACGGGACGTTGATGCCCGTGGCCATCGGGACCAGCGTGCAGCGGTGGAATGCGGACGACCCCGTTCCCTGACCTCGCACCCTTGCCCGCGAAGCTGTGTTAGCAATACACAATGATCACGAAGAATCTGGGCGTAGCCGTGGCGTTGCTCGCAGGGCTGTCGGGGTGCCCTGCAGTGGTGGGAACATCCGGCTTGACCACCGTGCCACCGGACGCGGGAAAGACCTGCCAAACCCACTGCGACACCATCGGCATGGATCTCGCGGCCGTGGCCGTCATGGCGAACAACGTCGGCTGCATATGCCAGCCCAAGAGCGCGCAGGCCGACGCATCTTCCGCCGTCGCGGCGGGCATGGTGACGATCATGATTCAACGTCAACAGGAACAGCAGCAGCAACAGCAGGCGTCGTAGCTCACGCCACGACGGTCGCGCGGATCAACCGGTCCCGGACCGCGGCCCATCGGGGTACGTCCGGCGGCATGAGCACCACGATGCGCGTCACCCCACCGCGCTCAAGCTCTCGCAGCACCGCGTACAACTCGCGGGCGGCGACTTCGGGCTCGAGCAACGCATGCGCTCCCGCCATCGGGTGACCCACCGACACCACCCCGTCCCCCGGCACCCCTCGATAGTCTGCGACCTCCACACGGACGCAGGGCACGTCCGGAGCGTAGTGCCGAGTGCCCTGCCCGGGACTCGACTGGGCCGAGCCGTCCTCGACGTGCCGATCCACCGCCTGCACGGTCCCCAAGACCTCCCGCAGCGCCGCCACTGAGATCGGACCCCGCCGCAGCACGCTCGGCACCGATCCGGTCACGTCGATCACCGTCGACTCGATCCCCACCTCTGTCGCACCACTGTCGAGCACCACCCCCCCGCGTCCGACGACACCGG
>CAYGTG010000279.1:0-8618 GCA_964352485.1 uncultured Nannocystaceae bacterium
CCGGCTCCGGCTCCGGCTCCGGCTCCGGCTCCGGCTCCGGCTCGAGCTCGATGTCGTCGATGTCGTCGAGGTCGTCGAGGTCGTCGAGGTCGAGACCTTCGAGGGGGTCGACGAGCCCGTCGTCCTCGTGGTCTGAGGCCGCCTCCTCGGGTGCGGGAGTCGTCGGATCGTCGCTCCCCGGTGGTGGTTCGGCGGTCGAGGGTCCCGAGATATCCTCGCGAAGTTCGGCGTCGTCGAAGGTCTCCTCGACTTGGTCGGGCTCGGCGGCGACGAGGTCCTCCGACACTTGTGACCCCTGCGACGCTGCAGCGGCGGGCGTGCCGAGTTCGGCGGGGAGTGGTCCTACGCTCGTACCCGTCTCGAGCGCCTCGACGTCGGCGAAGTCGTCCTCGTGGTCGCCCAGCAATGCCCGCATCTGCGGAAGCTCGCCGGGCAGCGGGGTGTCCTCGTATTCGGTGATGACGTTGTGGGGTTCGAACCCCGGGGTCAAGGCTTCGTCGTCGGGCCGGGCGCCGAAGTTGGGCCGGGCAGGCCGCGGGCGGCTCTCCAAAGAGCGACTCGAGAGGTCGGCGACACCGGCTTGAACCAGTCCGTACACCAGGGCATGCGGATTGGGCACGCTCTGCGCGAGTTCGTCACGAACGCACTGTGCGACGGTTCGAGAGCCGTCGATGCATTCTACGAAGTAGCGTTCTTCGCCGAGTAGGTCTAAGTCGGCGACGTCCAGTGGCGCGTCCTCGCCATAGACCAGGTACTCGTCCATCGACGACTCAAGCAGCTTTTCGGCCCGCGCTTCGTCGTATCGGTCGAGGATCGCCCCAATGATGACGGCCTCGGGCCGCGCGTCGAGCCTGACCCCGGATCCGTTGGTCGCCGGGTCGGACTTGAACTGATAGCGCCCGTCCTCCCACGCGAAGATATCGTAGAGCTTGGCGCGAAGCTGGGCGGCCAAGCCGTAGCGCAGGTTGCCCTCGGAGAGAATCCCCATCTCGACGAGAAGCTCACCTTGTTTTTTACCGGTGCGGCGAATGGCCTCGAGGGTCTGCTCGCACTGCTCCTGGGTGATGAGTCCCTCCGAGGAGAGGACCTGTCCCAGGCACTCCGAAAGAACGTTGCTGCGAACAAAGACCGGCTGGCCTTCCTCGAAGAAAACGACCTTCTTGGTCTGGCCACTGAGCAGGTACAAGCTGCCCGTCACCTTGCCACGCGCAATCTCCCGGACCAGCTTCGGAAAGGCGAAGCGGCGGAGAGCGCCTTTCGGCGGGAACGCGAGAGCGGGTTCGCTGGATGCCTGCACGGTGTCCATGAAATCGGCTAGTTACCCCTCGAGGTGCTCATCGAAGGCCGTGCGCACCTCTCGTGTGCTCGCGTGAAATCGCGCGAGCAGGTCGTCCGGCCCAGTGAGACCCATCCTACGCGCAAGCGTGCGGAGTCGGGGAGAGTTTTGCGCGAATCGGTCGGGATCCGAGCCTGCGGCGGGGGGGCTCATGCGCAGTCGATTGAGCAGCCTGCGCTGAAACCGGTAGGCCGCGCGAAGTGCACTCGCTTGGGTCTCGCCCAAGATTCCCGCTGCTTGAAGCGTGTCGAGTTGCGCGATGGCGCCTCGTGCGGGTCGGTGGCGCTGTTTTGCCGCAAGTTCGAGGCTGAGCGCGCCGCACAGCAGTTCCAGCTCGAGGCTCGCACCCTGGCCGGTCTTTGCGTTGCGAACCGAGCCATCGCGCGGTTCTCGGGCGATCTCGCGTTCGATGCGGCGTTTGAGGGATCGAACGTCCCGGGCCAGCGTCTCGCGCGTGACCGGCTGCGTCAGGGTTCCCGCCACGACGTCTTCGACGGCATCACACAATCCACCGGGGATTGCGGCCGCCATCGTCTGGCCGGGCTTCGAACCTGGGACCAGCGGGGCCTGGTGTTGAGGGTGCACGACGGCTTCGGCGATGGGTCGAAGGGGCAACAACGCGAGTCGTTCCCAAGCTGGCAGAGGCTTGGCGTGGTAGCGGGAGAATCCCTCGAGCGAGGAGACGAGCAGGCCTTGTCGGCCGGAGGGGCGCAGGCGCATGTCGACCTCATACAGCCGCACCCCAAACCGACGCTCGGTGAGGCGAGCGAGAAGTCGTTGTCCGACCCGGATCGCCTCGCGTTGGGAGACGGGGCCGTCGAACACGAAGATCAGATCGAGGTCGGACCCGTAGTCCATGCCGAGCGCTCCATACTTGCCGGCTGCAAACACGCCCAGCCGCAGGCCGTGGGTGGCCGGCCGTTCGTGCGCCATCTCAGCCACGACGTCTCGAAGCACCAGCCGAACGCATAGATCGGCGAGCGAGGACAAAGCGTGCCCCACATCGAGTGCGTCGGGTTGCTGCCCGAGATCGAACAGGGCGATGGCCACCCGCTGCGTCTCCATGAAGCGCCGGATCGTGGCGTCGAACCCCCGGGGATCAGGGGCCATGGACTGGGCATCCTCGGCCAGGGATCCGGCGTTGGGGAGCTTGGCCAGGCTTGCGCCCATCAACAGCCCGATGCTGTCATCGGCCGCGGTGTCCGAGGTCTGCGGCAGGCCGACGAGACCGCGGGAGAGCGCTGCCGAGGTTCCGAAGAGTTCGGCGGTCAGGCGCACCACGTCGCGTCCGACTTCGCCCGGCGCCGAGAGGAATCGCCACACCTCGTAGTGGGCCGGCCGACGACTGGAAAACTCGACCAGTCGCGCAATGGCACCGTCGGGATCGGCAGAATCCAGACAGGCGAGCAGGAGCGCCTCGAATCCACGCCGCGCGGCGCCGCGGCTGACCCACGCGCCATCGGTGCGGGAGGCCAGGTGTTGCAGCAGAGCCTCCACCTCCGCGTGGTCCGAGATCCCCAGCCGTTCCAGTGCGCCTTGGCGCAGCGCGCTGGGTGCCCCGAGATCGAGCACCACCTCTCGGTCGGTGGTCCTGGGGTCGCGGCCTTCGGGGGCGAGCGGGGGAGCGATGCTCGCGGCGACCGCCGAGGCGATCTGACGGGACAGCGCAAGCGCCTCGCGGAACTGCGAAGCGTCCTTGGGGTAGGGCCCGTCCGGCGCGGCGAGCCTGCGGGCGAGGAGACCCAGGGCATCGGCACCTTCGGGCAGGGAGTGGGTGTGGACGCCGTCGGTCAGTTGAAGACGATGCTCGATCCTCCGGAGCTTTCGGTAGGCGCGCTCGAGCTCGCGGTGCTCCCTATCGCTGAGCAGACCCGCGGCGAAACAGCGGTCGAGGGCGGACAGCGTGCTCGTTGTGCGCAACGTCGGGTCGCGCCCTCCGTGGAGGAGCTGGAGCGCTTGCACCGAAAACTCCACGGTCCGAATGCCGCCCTCGTCGAGTTTGATGTCGGTCGAGCGGGAGCCCCCGCGCCGGCGGGCGCGGAGCATCAGCGCCGCGATTTCGTCGAAGATCGCCGGGGTCACGCTGCGCCGGAACACGAACGGACGCAGGAACGCGAGAAGTGAGGAGGAGAGCTGTGGGTTGCCACCGACGTGACGCGCCCGGAGCCAGACTTGCCTCTCCCACGCTCGGCCGTGCCGCTCGTAGTAGGCCTCGGTGGCAGCGCTGGACAGCGACAGAGCCCCGCGCGCGCCGAAGGGACGCAGGCGCAGGTCGACGCGGAACACCGGCCGAAACCGTCCCTCGCCCTCGAGCAGGCGTACGACCTTGCGCAGCGCGTCATGCAGCGCGACGGTCTCTTTGCGACCCGAAGCTCCGGAGCCCACCGCGTCGTCGTGGAGGAACACCAGGTCGATGTCGCTGAGGAAGTTGAGTTCGCTGCCCCCGAGCTTGCCCATCCCGAACACGGCGACGCGGTCTTCGATGCCGTGCTCTCGCAGCGCTGCTTCGACGCAGGCCTCGGCGAGGTGGCTGAGTGCCCCGCCGACGGCTTCCAGCGGTTCGCCTTCGACCTCGGCCCGGCACAAGCGCAGGTACTCACGCGTCCGCACGCGACCGAGCGCGGTCGCGAGACCGAAGCGCTCGCGCTGCTGTGCGATGGCTTCGAGCAGGCCCTCGCGGCCGGGTGCCGCAGTGGGCGCGTCGGCCAGGACGTCCTGCGCCTCGGGGAGGATTGAAAGCAGGCGGGCGGGGTAGCTCCCCTGGTGCAGCAGCCGAGCCAGAGCTGGCCCAAAAGCGACCGCCGGCACCGCGTCGGGAAGGCTGGAGCAGCGCGCGATCGCTTCGTCGGGACAAGGTCCCGCGTAAAGCGCTTCGAGGCCAGCCTGGACTCGCAGGGGGGCTCCCGCAAGCGCGGCGCAGAGCGCCCCTCGGCGCAAGGCCTCGAGCCGTTCGTGGAGCGACGGATCCACCCGAGCGCCTTACCATCGCCCGGCGCCGCGCGGTAGGGTGGGGCATGCCTCAGCGCGTCGCTGTCATCCTCGCCGCGGGCAAGGGGACTCGCATGAAGTCCGACCTGGCCAAAGTGCTGCACCCGTTTCTGGGGCGGCCCCTGGTGACCTATCCGGTGTCCGCGGCTCTGGAGGCCGGGGCGGAACGCATCGTCGTCGTGACCGGGCACCAGGAGGCCCACGTGCGCGAAGCGGTCCTTTCAACGTCGGGCCTCTCTCCGCAGACCGTACGATTCGCCCATCAGGCTCAGCAAAATGGCACCGGACACGCGGTGCTGTCCGCCCTTGCCGAGGTTCCCAACGATGCCTCGCAGGTCTGGATCCTCAGCGGCGATACGCCCATGGTCCGAGCTGCGACGCTCGAGGCCGTCGCGAACGCGGCGCGCACTTCGGCGTCCGGGCTGTGCATCACGAGCCTGCAGGCCGAAGGCCCGACGGGCTACGGACGCGTGCTCCGCGACGAGCTGGGGCGCCCTTGGTGCATTCGTGAGGAGCGGGACTGCACCGCCGAGCAGGCCAAGGTGACCGAGTGCAACGCCGGCCTCTACTGCGTGAGCGCCTCGCACCTGCACGCGGAGCTGCCCACCCTCGGGACCGCCAACGCGCAGGACGAAATCTACCTGACCGACCTCGTCGAGGTCCGGGCGAAGCATGGCGAGGTGGCGGTGTTCGCGATGGACCCGATCGAAGCCTCAGGCGTCAACACGCCCGAGCAACTCGAGGCGCTGGAGCGCGCGGCGCGGTGAGAGACCTGATCAAGACTGTGACGCGCCGGAGGTGAGCGCCTCCTCGACCGCGACGCGAAGCTCGCGGATGTCGAATGGCTTCTCCACAAACGACAAGCAGCCCGAGTCGAGCGCGAGCTTGCGCTCCTGTTTCATCACGCTGGCACTGATCGCGATGAAGGGGATTGCGGCGAGCGCCGGGATCGCCTTGATCCGGCGCACAACCTCAAACCCATCGATCCCGGGCAGGTCGAGGTCGAGCAGGACGAGGTCGGGAGGGTCATTGTGGATACAGACCAGGCCCGCTTCGCCCGTAGCTGCGCCTTCGACCTGGTAGCCGATGTGCGCGAGGACCTTGGTGACCAGCGCGAGGTTGGCCACATTGTCCTCGATGTACACGACTCGCCGCGGCACCGACATGACGTGGAGCATAGTACAAGCCCGGCGTCGCGCGCGTCGTCAGGTACACTGACCGCCCGTGCGCGCGTGTGTTCGAAGGCGGCACCTGGCCGCTGCCGGGATTCTGGCTGTCCTGACCTGTCTGTTGACGTGGGGGGTCTCGGTCCGCGCACAGGCAGCGCCTCCGGACGCCCAGCCGGCGACCCGGTCGGGGGACGCGCAACCGGATGAGGACGCCCTCGAGGAGCCCGGGGACGACGGGACGCGTTTGATCTCGCTTCGCCGCGTGGAGGTTCGCGGGCTGGAGCATGTCTCGCGCCGGCAGGTCGACGACACGCTGGGGCGCGAGGGGTTGGTCGAGGGCTCGGAGCTGGTGTGGCCGGAGGACTCTCGGGTCCGGCGTACCCGGGAGCGGCTGCGCTCGACCGGCTTCTTCAAGTCCGTGACGCTGAGCCTCGAGCCGATCGAAGGCTCACAGTCGGCGGCGGCGCTGGTGGTCGAGGTCCAGGAGCGCTCAACGGTCTCGGTCGAGCGGGTGTACCTGGGCTCGTCCGACTTGACGCCCTTTCGCGGGGGCGTTGCGGTCACCGAGCGGAACTTCGCGGGCCGAGGCGTCCTGCTCGGGGGCTCGTTCGTCTGGGGATCGCTCCCCACGGTCCCGCGCGGCCGAAGGCAGCAGTCCTACGCGGTGTTTGCCGAGGCGCCCCAGCTTTCGGACGCTCCGATCGGGCTGCTCGGGGGCGCGTTCGTCATCTCGGCCGGAGAGCCCTACCGGGTCACGGGTCCGCAGGATGCTCCGTCACCCTCGCATTTCCGAACCTTCGACTACTCCCGCGCCGGCGGGTTGTTCGGCGTCACGTTCCCGGTGCAGCCCCACCTGCGGCTCGGGGTCGACTATCGCTTCGAGCGTATCGATGCGCTGCTGCCGACCGATGCGGCGTACCTCGATCCGTTGGGGGTGAGCACGCCGGTGGAGCTCGACATTCGCGACGGGACCCATCGGCTCACCGTTGCAACGCTTTCGCTCGCCTATGACGGCCGTCAGCAGAGCTTTCTGACCGGCAAGGGCGCCCAGGTCGGCGTCGACGTACAGCTTTCCTCGGCCGGACTTGGTTCGCAGTACGACTACGCCAAGCTCATCGCGGTGGGGGCCTACACGATCCGTCTGCCCTGGCGGCACTGGCTCACGCCGCGGGCTCAAGCAGGACAGATCATTGGAGACGCGCCGCGCTTCGAGCAGTTCTATGCGGGCGACCTCTCGGCTTGGACGCCGGGACGCGAAGAGAGCCTGAGGTTCTCGACGCGGAACCCCATCGACGTGTTCGGGACCGGGATCGACACCCGCACCTTCGGGTCTTTGTTCGCGCGGTTCGACCTCGAATACGTCTGGCCGGTCTTTCGCCGCACGCGCAACCGAAGCGTCTACGGTGGGGACCTCTTCTGTTCGCTGGGCGTGTTCACGCTGGCCGAGGACGCCGCCGGACGTACGCGGCGTCGGGAGGCCCGGCAGCGGGTGGCGCCCACGGGGTTCAACGCCGACCTCGGCCTGCGGCTGGACACGGCGCTTGGGACGGTGAAGATCACCGTGGGCAACGTGCTGCGGAGGACCCCGCTGTGAAGCGACGGGAGCTCTTTGCCGGCTTGCTCGCGGTGCCGGCCATGCCCATCGCGCCGATGGTGCGACCGAAGTCCTTACAGACGCTCAAAGCGAAGTTCGAAGAGATCGGCGAGGACGTTCGCATGACGCTCAAGCTGCCGTCACTGATCCGGGCCCGCGATACCGACGCGCTCAAGTCGATCGACTCCGGCTTCGACACCACGCTGCGGTACTCGCTGCGGGTGTGGGAGGACGGCACGCGCGAGATGGTGACCTCCCGAGTGGTCGTCGTGAAGATTCGCCGCGATCCGTGGAAGAAGCGCTACGTCGTGAGTCGGCGAGGGGAGACCGGGTGGACCAAACGTTTCTTCGAGAAGAGGGCGGCAGCGGTCGCCGCAGCGACATCGCTGACCCGCCAGAAGATCGCCTCCGTCGCGCAGCTCGAGCGCACCGCTGAGCTGGGAGTTCCATCCTACTCCGTCGAGATTCTCGCGCTGCGCAATCCGATCGACGAATCCACCGACAAGGACACGCGGGCCCGCGGGCGCGGCGGGGGTCGAGATCTCGAGTGGTTCTCCCGCCTCGTCGACACCCTCGCCGGGGAACGTGCACGCGCCGAAGAGGTCCTGCGCGTGCGAACCACGTCTTTTTACCTGGTGCCGTGAACGATGGACCGCTCCGAGCGCAGAACGTACGCGGTGCCTTGGTGGGGCCGACTTTGGGTGCGAGTCGTCGCCGCGCTCGCGCTGCTTGGGACGCTGTGCGTCGGGGCTTCGGCATACCTGGTCAGCCTCGCGGTCGACTACTTCGATGCCCGCGTCGGGGATACGCTGGAGCAGGCGCAGGCGGTCACCCGTGAGGTCGAGCCGTTTCACCACGAACTCGTGGACAGCCAGATCTCGGCCTGGCAGGCCCGGACCACGCTGATGGCCGTCCGTTTCGTCACCCAGACCGGGTCTGCGCAGCAGCGGCTCGACCGCCTCTTCGATGCCGAAGAGGACCTCGTGCATCTGCGGGTCGAGCTTGCCGAGGGCACCACGATCGCGGGGGACCGGGAGGACGAGTACCCCAGCTCGGCATTCGAGTACTTCGACATCACCGCGCCGCTGGAGACTCAGGACGGGCGCCGAGCAGGCCAACTCCAGGCCGTCTTTCGCATCGATCCCGCCATCGACGCTCGATACCAGCGGCTCGGAGAGATCAAGCGCGACCTGGTGGTCGAACAAGAGTCGCGGGTTGCCGTCGAGGACGCCGTCGAGCGCGTGCTGGGCATCGCCAGCGGGCTCGTGCTGCTGCTTTCGATGGTGGCCGGGTTCGCGGTGGCGCGTGCGACCACGCGTAAAGCGACGGAGCTGAGTCGGGTGATGACCGCCGTGGCTGATGGCGATCTGGCGGTGCGCTCGACGGCCAAGGGCGCCGATGAGCTGGGGCAGTTGTCCGCCGCATTCAATGACATGCTCGACCAGCTCCAGCGAGCTCAGCAGCGCGTGGGCTATCTTCAGCGGATCGGTGCGTGGCAGGAGATGGCTCGCCGCATTGCCCACGAGATCAA
>CAYGTG010000280.1:0-8613 GCA_964352485.1 uncultured Nannocystaceae bacterium
ATCCTCCACTACCTGAGGCTCCCTCTGATTTCCCACTTCATTTCGCTTAACCGCGCGGCCTCCACCGATCCCCCAGCCCGTTCGGCGGCACCTGGCCGAGGAGTTCGTCCGCCGCTCCGAGCTCAACGCGAAGATCTGGGACGACCTGCTCGAGGGCGACCCCGACCTCACGCCCCGCCTCGAGGAGATCGACACCGACGCGCTCCTGCTGTGGGGCGACCGCGACCGCATGATCGACATCTCCGCCGGCCGCGTCTACCACGAGCGCCTGGCTTGCTCGCGCATGGTCATCTTCCACGGCATCGGACACTGCCCGCACTACGAGTGTCCCGAGAAGACAGGCCGCTACGTCGGGCGGTTCATCGAGTCGCTCGGGGAGTGAGCGGCTATCAATGTCCACCGACCTCTTCTCGCGAGCGGTACGATGCGGCGGCCGTACAGCCCAAGAGCGAAACGCCGTGCCAGTATGCCGCGTGCTGCGGCCGCGCCACCGAACACGATGGGGCCTTCCGATGCCTCCTCGCCGTCAGCGCATCACGGCGTCGCTACGAATCGCGGTCGATCATCGCCAGGGCGAACACGCCGAACTGGGGGACCCAGTGGCTGTGAGCGTCGTAGTCATCGCGCCAGAACTCGGTCATCGCGAGGTGCTGCTCGATGTGGCGAAGGTAAACATCACGCCACCGTAGATCGCCAGAGGCTTCCCACATTGCGAAGGCGTTCCACGCCCGAGAGAAGTTGAGGCCGGCGAGATGCGCGCCATCGATCGCATCGGGTCCAAGTGGCTCGATGTCGATGTCGATGTCCTCCTCGACGTTGTTGGCCAACCACTGAGCGACAGCATTCTCATCCGCGATCTCGACGATGGCGCGAGCTCGGCTGAGGCACGGAGGGAAGAACTCCCGCACGTCCGTGGCGTCCCGGGCCAAGGGGCAGGCCGCGTCCAAGGTCGGGTCCATGAGAGTCTGATGGACGAAGTCTCGCATCCGTTCTGAGAGCGCATCGTCGCCCGTCCACTGCCCCCATTCC
Organism: uncultured Nannocystaceae bacterium; assembly: GCA_964352485.1. Lineage (GTDB taxonomy): Bacteria > Myxococcota_A > Polyangia > Nannocystales > Nannocystaceae > CAJXVA01. Next base: position 1,030 of record CAYGTG010000280.1, read on the forward strand.
CAGAGGCTCATGACGGCCCATGGGACGTTTCCGTAGTTGTGCGCGTCGGTGAAGTTCAGCCGGAATGGGGTGTCGGGGACCTTGACGCCGAGGATTCCATTGCGTAGCTGCTCGGAGCTCCGGGCGTCGAGCCACGACTCCAGCCGCGAGGCAAGCTCGTCCGCCAAGGGGCGCAGGTCCTCTCGTCCGGTCGTCTTCTCGCGCTCCATTGCAAGCTGCAAGAACCAGGCGAAGCCGTATGGCTTCTCCTCTTGCAGACGGCCTACACGAACCTCCCGCAGTTCGTCGTCGAGGAGCTCCGGTTGCAACGTTTGGTCGGCGGCCCGTAGGTAGGTTTCATCGCCGGTGACCCGAAACAACACGTGAAGCGCATAGATCGCGTGCACATGTGAGTGCCAGTCGAAGCAGCCGTGAAAGGCAGGGTGATCTGCGTCTTCCCTGGTGATGCACTCGAGAATGGGCTCGGCAAGCGCCGTCAGATGCTCCTCACGTCGAGCGACAAAGGCCTCCCACCGCGCGTCCTCTCCGTCACAAACCCCCGCATCGCCCGAGCAGGTTGTGGGGGAGTCGCTCTTCCCTCCGACGGTAGAGGGCGAGGCGTCCTCGGGTGCCTCCGCGACGTCGCATCCGAGCAAGGTCAACATCAGTGGCGCCATGCGAACGATACGTCTCGGCGACACCAGGCCTCGCCAGGAGGGTGCTGATAGGTCAGACACAGTCCTACATATAGCACACTCGGGCCGCATCGTAGCGTAGGCCCCCGGCCGCACACTCGCGACCCCTGCCAAGCGCAGCGTCGCCCACGCCGACGGGTCGGCCGTCGCCACCCTGCGACCGCTGCTCACCTTCAAGGCCTAGCAGGCGTCGTCGCCGTACCCGCCGATGCCCTCGGGCACGAGATCTTGGGACGTTAGGAGCCTCTCGGCTCGACCAAGCGGACAGGCTCCCAGGCCGAGCGGTCGTCCTTCGACTCAACCTGTCGCGGGCCCCACCAGCCCCAGCAGCGGACGGTGCGGTCTTCGAGCAGGGCGCACGTGTGCTGGCGACCCGAGGACAGCATGGTCGCCGGCTGTTCGAGCGGCACCTCGTAGGGCGCAGCATCGCTCGCGTACGCGGCTCCCCCAGGGCGACCGTCGACCTGCCCCCCGGCGTTGCACCCGAAGCAGCCCACGCGTTCGAGGTCCGCGTGATCTACCCGCTCCACCTGTAGCGGCGACGCAGCAGCAGCGCGGGCCGACGGCGGTGTAATTGCCCAAATCTGCGGGTTTTCGCCCCGTCGAGGTCTCGAAGGGGCGAAAACCCGACCCTTCGGGAAGTTAGGGGCCGGTGGACGAAGCGTGCTGCAGCCGCTGCAGCTCCTCCCGCACCGCGAGCACCCTGGGATGCTCGGGCCCCAAGGACGCCCCGAGCGCTTCGAGCAAACCCTGCAGGTGCGCCTCTCGCTTCGACACCCACCGACGCCACGCGGCCGACCGCTCCCTCCGCAGTCGCGGGCCGAGCACGACGTCGGCCTCGTCCCACGTCGCACCGTCGGCGCGCGGATCGAAGGCCAGGGTCAAGAACAGTCTTCCGCCGTCCTCGGTGAGCGTCTCGACGTCGACGGGCGTGGTGCGTTCGGCGAGGAACCGGCGGACGGACGCCCAGCCGGTGTTGGGCTGCACGGTCACGCGGTGGGTGGACGCGAGCACGTCGGGATGCGCCTCGAGCAGCTCGACCATCAGCGGGCCGCCCATGCCGGCGAGCACGATCGTGCCGACCTCACCGGGTCGCAGCGTGCTCAGGCCGCTGCCGTGACGCAGCTCGACCCGATCGATGCCCGCCTCGCCGAGCCGGGCGCGGGCGCGCTGGAGTGGGAGCGCGTGCACGTCGGATCCGATCGCCCGCGGCACACGACCGGTGCCGACGCACCACGCGGCGAGCAGGGCGTGGGGCGTGGTCGCAACCCACGTCCGCCATCGGCTGGCCGGGCAGCACCAGATCCGCGACGGCCTGTAGCCGCGCCGAGAGCCGGGAGCTCATGCCTCGGGCTCGTCGGGATCGGAAGCGCGCTGTCGCCAAGCCTCCCGGCGACGGCCAGGCCGAGCCGTTCGTCTTCGATCCGCCCGGGTCGATCTATGCGATCGCGTTCTCGCAGGATCGGACCGAGGTCGCGATGACGATCGCGGTCGGTCAGAACGTCCTGCTGTATCGCGGCGCCTCGGACTTCTCCGGCCTGCGCAGCGTGGGCAAACAATCGCTGGCCCTGCAGCCCGCCTTCGCCCCGGGCGGCCAGCTCGCCGCGGCCGGCACCAACGACGAGCGTCTCCGCATCCGAGTCGATGGCCGAGCCGTATCTCCGCGGGCTGCGAGCGCAGCGTCGCCGACCTTCTGCGACCACCCCGATGGCGTCCAGCTCGTGTACTCGATCGGCGCCCGAGCCCGATCGTCGATCGTGTCCACCGATCCCCGCGGACGGATCACCCGGCGCATCAGCGGTGGAAACCGTCGAGATAGCCATCCCGCCTGTTCCCCAGATGGGCGCCTCGTCGCGTTCTTCTCCACCCGAACCACGGGCGAAGGCCCCGGGCTCTACGTCATGCGCACCGACGGCCACCACGCGCGCAAGATCGCCGACGTCCTCGGGGACTCGCTGCAGTGGTCTCGCCGACAAGCGGTCGACGCGGTACCGCTCGATGGCACCTCCGGACAGACCCGGAGGATCTTTATAATGCGGTGGCCGAAGTGCTGGCGTATGTGTACCGGTTGAAGAATCGGATGGAGTAGGACGATCGGGAGGGCAGCTTGGGACGAGTGCGAACAACACTAGTGCCCGACCTCGGTCCAGCTGCGCAACAGCCTGCCCCCGACGGCGACGGGCAAGCTGCAGAAGTTCAAGCTGCGCGAGCCCCACTGGGCGGCCGCGAACGCGGGGTGAGTCCGTGAGGGAAAGACGAGGCTCGCTGCGAGCAGATCGGCTGGGCCCGATGACCTGGTCTCGAGCAGGTTTACCGTAGACCGCTGGGAACGCGTACTCTCGCCTTGTTCGGGCTTGTCGCCTTGGCCGGTGGCTGCAAGCCACCCTGTACCGAGGAGGCCCGGGTCTGCCGCGACGGCAGCAGCGTCGGCCGCTCTGGCACCGGCGCAGCCGATGGGATCATTCGATCCCGAGACGCCGAGCTGACGGACAGCTGAGGGGCACGCGTGTTGGGTTGTGCGTGCCAGAGCTCAACGCCGGAACCTTCGCGGTCGGATGGCAAACAGCCCGAGCAGGCTAAAAGCGTCCCAGTCCGCGGGCGGAGTGCCTCCGAAGCGGCAGCCACCCGCCTCGTCTCCCATCGCATCTGCGGTGCCGGTGCCGGTGCCGGTTTCGGAGTCGGTGTCTGTCATCTCGCACGAGGGGTCCATCGCAACCTCGTCCATGCAGTCGACGGGTTCGTCGGCACACCCTGCGGACGCCTCGGAGAGCACGATGGTGGGTTCGTACTGGTACGCCGTGTACGTCCTGCCGTTCGGATCGGTGAAGTCGATGCGCAGGATTGCCGACGTACCCGCCGCCTCCCCCGGAACCTCCCAATCGAGCGTGAACTGCTCGCCTTCGACCAGTATGTTCTCAGCGTCGGCTATGGGGACCCACGTGGATTCAGAAGGACTGGGACCGGGGTTGGCTGTGTAGAACGCCGTCATCGTGGTGCCCGGCAAGGCGCTGACGCAACCCTCGGTGCTGATGGTGTCCCCGGAGCATGCCGACTCCTGGCCCGTGGTGATCGCTGCAGCCGGACCACTGTGCGCGGGGTCTCCTCCGTCGTGAACGCGCACCACGCCTCCTGCTCGGGCGGACCACAGGTTGAACGGCGGCTCGTAGGTGTAGCCCAACAGAAGGTAGACGCCGGCGGGGACCGTGGTGGTATCCCAAATCACCGGCTCCGAGGCGACGGCGTCGGTGATCGGGCGACGATCGGAGTCCTCGGAGATCCGCTGCCAGCAGCCGTCCCAGTCGGTCGCAACCTCAAAGATATCGTCGTCCGAGGGGATGACGAAGTCCTCGTAGTTTTGCACGGTCGCCTCGACGTCGTCCGTCGTGATCCACTGCGGGAGGTCTTCGTGGAGATAGGTCTGCCGGCAAATCGCGAAGAACTGATGGGTCCGGCTGTCCTCGACCTCGTCGGCGGTGACTTCGGTGTCCTCGTAGGGGATTCCGTAGACGAGGGCGTAGTCCGAATCGACGCTACGGTCGACAAACTCCATGCACGTCGCGTCGCTCCACACGACCGGAGTCCGCGGATGCAGGGAGTCCCCAGCGCTTGCGCTGCCCGAGGCCGCGACGACGCAAAGCCCCGCCGCTGCACCAAGAGCCGTTGCGCCGAATCGGCGTCGGCCGATGGTCTCCCGAGAGACGATCTCTCTCACCCCAGCTCTCCGCGGAAGCAGCCAAGGAGATACGGGAAACCCTCCGTTGCGTAGTATCCGTAGTTGCCATCCGCATCGACGCGGCCGTTGCATTCGTCGAGATCGCCCGAACCTTCAACGAAGGTATGTGCCGACCAGGTGTCGGAATCGAAGAGCGACTCGTCTGTGAGTTCCCAGGAGGATGTGTAGTCGTAGCCGCCGTAGATCGGGTAGCCGTCGAAGGCATAGCCGTAGACGACGCGACCATCGGCTTCGGAGAAACGGCACCGGTCGCTGCCCGTCACGAGAAACAAGTGGTAGTGGTACGTCGTGGGGCCGTTGTGGCCCCCACACTCGACGAAGCCGCCCGGGCGTGACTGGACGTCGCCTCCGGGCCCCTCGGTCGGGCCGTAGATGGGGATCCCGTTGACCGCAACCCCGATTGGCCCAACGATCGGGATTTCGCCGGTCGTGTCTGCGACGGTGGGCGTGACGGGAAATGTGTACGTGTTTTCGATCGCGGTCGGAACGCCCGGTGAGGTCGCGATGTAGGGGAAGTCCGGGATGGAGTTGGCCGTGACGGTGATCGAATCAGCTGAATCTGAGCAGCTGGCGCTCACCAACGGGTCTTCGAGGTCCGGGTTGGCGGAGCCGAGCGTGAAGAACAACGCCGCGATGTCGTCGCAGGAGGATGGCGCGAGCGTACCGTCGTCGGTTTCATTGCCACCGGTTTCATCGCCGCCGGTCTCATTGCCGTCTTCGGTTTCGCCTTCGTCCCCAGAGTCATCCGCGAGCTCTGCGTCCATCGTCTCGTCGTCGGCGGTGCATCCGGTCGCAGCGCCCAGGATCCCGCTGACCGCAAGCGCGACCCGCCAGTCGGTTCGCCGTCGGTACACGCTCTTTCCGCTTGCGGAGCAAGGCGACCGAGGAACCTGAGGCGAGAGAGGGCAGACTTTGGTCCGTTGCATGAAACGAACACGATGTGCACGTGGCGTGCCACGGCTCCGGAGAGCCGAGCCGGGGTCTTGCAGCGAGCGGAGCGGCTCGAGTCTGCGAGACTTGCAGGGACCTCATGAAGAACCTGCACTTCGAATCTTGCCGACGGCAGGGGGAGCTCAACGGAGGCCGAGTCGCTTGATCTTGTCGTAGAGTGTTCGTTCGCCGATTGCGAGCTCTTCGGCGGCCTGCCGTCGGTTGCCGTCGTAGCGGGCAAGTGCCGCACGAATCGCCTCGGCCTCGATCGCGGCCAACGTACGGGGAACACTGCCGACCCCTGGGCTGGGTGCAAGCACGCCCATCGCCAGCGTAAGCAGGTCAGCGTCGAGCGTGTTTGTGTCGGCCAGGATGGCTGCACGCTCGAGCGTGTTTGCCAGCTCTCGGACATTGCCCGGCCAACGGTGGGCCTTCAGCCCTGCATGCGCCGACTCGTGCAGCACGATCGGCGGGGACTTGAGCCCTTGCGTCGCCCGCAACAGCAACGCCTCTGCCAGGGGGACGATGTCTTCGGGTCGGTCACGCAGCGGGGGGAGCTTGACGGGAAACACGCTGATTCGGTGGAAGAGGTCCTCGCGAAACGTCCCTTCGGCGACCATCGTGTCGAGCTCGCGGTTGGTTGCCGCAACCCAGCGAACGTCCGCGCCCAGGCTCTGCGTGCCGCCCACGCGTTCGTAGGTCCGCTCCTGAAGCACACGCAGCAGCTTCGCCTGCATCGAGGGGGTGAGCTCGCCGACCTCGTCGAGGAAGAACGTGCCGCCAGCGGCCAGCTCGAGTCGGCCGCGACGGCGCGAGGTTGCCCCGGTGAAGGCGCCCTTCTCATGGCCGAACAGCTCGGACTCGAGCAGCGACTCGGAGAGTGCAGCGCAGTTGACCGCACAGAAGGGGCCATCGCGCCGACGACTGCTGCCGTGCAGCCTGCGGGCGGCGACCTCCTTGCCCGTGCCGCTCTCTCCCAACAGCAGCACGGTCGCGTCGGTCGGACCGACCTTGTCCAGCGCGTGCATCACCGGCTCCATGGCAGCGGCGCCAAACGACAGCGGCGGCGGATCATCGCTGCGGCTCGCTTCGGCCCGAGTGCGCAACCGCCTGCGCTCCGCGGCCCGACGTATCACCAGGCGCAACGCCGCCGGAGAATCGACGGGCTTCTCCAGGTACTCCACCACCCCCAGCTTGGTCGCCTCGATTGCGGACTCCACCCCACCATGCGCCGTCAGCATCACCACCTCGACTTCGGGCTGTTCGACTCGCAGCGTTCGCAGCAGCTCCATCCCGTCCAGGTGCGGCATTTTCAGGTCGGTCAGCACCACGTCAAAACCGCGACGCCGGAGCTTCTCCAGACCGTCCTGCCCATCCACCGCGCTGTGGACGTCATGCTCGTCATCCTCGAGACACTCGACGAGAAACTCGCGAACGCCCTCTTCATCTTCCACAACGAGTATCGATGCCATCGGTCGGTCCTGCAGGCGGGTTTGTGTGCGCGGACGAGTGCCGCGCATCTACGGAAGGGTGACGGTAAACACAGCCCCCCCCTCGGGGTGCTCGTCGCAGCGGATCGTTCCGCCGTGTTCGTGGACAATGCGTTGACAGACCGCAAGACCCAGGCCGGTGCCCTGCGTTCGCCCAGTATGAAACGGTTCGAAGATCTTGGCGCGCATTGCCTCGGGCACGCCAGCGCCCCCGTCGTGCACGTCGAGAACGAGCTGGCCTGCAATGAGACGAATAGACAATTTCACCGCGGTCTCGGGCGCCGCGTGGTGTCCATTGTCGAGCAGATTCACAAGGACTTGCCGCATGCGAGCCCGGTCGAGGTTCCAGGTTCTTGGGGCCTCCTCGAGCTGTGTTTGAACCGTTGCCTGCGTGCCCGCCACGGCCTCGCGGACCAGCTCGGCGATCGCTGTGGTCTCGGGCTGAACCCGGCCGGAGCGCACGAAGTCGAGCAGCCCGTTGGTCAGCGCCTGCAGTCGGACGGCCTCGTCGACCACTCGTCGGGCCTTGCGCTGCAGTTTTTCCTCGCCGGCCTGTTCGTGAAGCAGCTGAGCATGCCCCTTGAGCGACGCGAGCGGGTTTCGAAGCTCGTGGGCAATGACGGCCGACATCTCCCCAAGCGCGGCCAGGTGTTGCTTTCGAGTCAGCTCGGACTCAGCCTCCGACGCTCGCTGCGACAGTTTCCAGAACGCGAAGGCGCCCAACCAGAGCACCGCGACCGCGCGCAAACCGATCTCC
>CAYGTG010000281.1:0-1176 GCA_964352485.1 uncultured Nannocystaceae bacterium
TACCGGGCTGGATCTGTGAGGTTGGTGATCCGGGGCAGGAGCTGGCCGTACAGGGCGATGCAGGGGGCCTGGACGCCGATGTGATCGATGCCGCGGATGGGGGTGGGTGGGGTGACCCAGCCGGTCGATGTTGCGTTGGTGCTCATAGAAGAGGATTTTGTTCGTGGATCCACTCAAGATCACGCTCGACGCGCCGAATGACGCCGCCGGCCACCGGCAACTCGCTCACCTCGCGCGCGAAGTGGTCCAGAACAGCGAGATTGACGGCTGAACCAATTCTTAGGAGCTGTGCGTCGTGGGTGAGCGTGTGTTGTGCAGCTTGCAAGAAGGTCCACTTCTGGCCGTCTCGAGCGTCCCGGATGACGTGCGTGAGTGCATTCCTCCAACGAGAAACGTCCGAATCCAGGCAGGACCCCAGATCTTGCTCGAAGAACGAGAGCGAGTCGAGGTTCTTTAGGTGGCTCTGCAGCCACGAGACCTTTTGGTGAAGGTCGTCCCCGTGCCCTCGTTGGTCCACGATGTCCTCGATGATTCCAACAGCCCGCCAGACTGTGCTCGAGAGCGCAACCTCTTGATACGGCAGAGCCTTCAGCGCTGGCCACTGCGAGAGGTGTCCGAGCAGACCATCGTGGGCAACGGTCAACGTCTCATCGAAACCGCCCCCGAGAGGTCGAGCGGGGAGCCGTCCATGAAGGACGGGCTCGTCTATCGGTTTGGCCAGCAAGCCGCACGGGAAGACCAGGTCATCGTCTGCTGACAAGGTCGAGAGCTGGTCACGCACCGATGCTTCGAAGTCAGCGGCGGAGACCCGCGTCCTAGAGATGGCTCGAAGGACAAACCACCTGGCTAGCTGGAGGTGCTCTTGCCCGTAGGTCGTCGCGAACTCCCGGTACTTGCCCTTGAAGCTCCGGACTTGCTGAGACGTGAGCGGCACCTCTTCGCAGCTCTCCTCGATGCCTTCCGGGCAGAGAAGGAACAACGCCTCGTAGATCGCGACGAGTCCGCGGTTGGAGACCTCTTCTATTCCCTCCACAACGCTTCCTCAAGTGCCTGCGCTAGTGAGTGGGCTTCTTGGCTCCTGCCCTCGCTGCCATTCCGCAACTGGTCGAGAGGCGGGAGGCGGAGGGCGGCGAAAGCGGAGGCTCGGTGATTGGGAGCACGAGAGTGGAGGTTCGC
>CAYGTG010000281.1:1186-8601 GCA_964352485.1 uncultured Nannocystaceae bacterium
CGCCTGGCGTAGCCTGACACCAGTGGAATCGCGGTTCAGGTGTGAAGCTAGTGCCACAGAAGGCAGCGTGCCGCCTTCTGGAGCGAGAATGCCTACCAGGCCTTGGTCGAGTGCCATCTCTCGCTCGAGCACACGTGCGTGTAGCCCCTCCCGCACGAAAGCGGCGATGCTCGCGGCCGGGGCCGGTGTTGCGCCTTGCCGCTCAACCCATTTTCGAACACGTCCGGTCTTGATCCACAGCTGATCAGCCAACGGCAGGCCACCTGGAAGCTCAAGCTCGAGCGGTGTCGTCCGAGGTTCTTGCCCATCCACCACGACAGCCAGGTCTCCGAGGGTCGGGCCGTCGAGCTCCGGGAGGCCAGCCATGGCAACCGGATCCCACCAGCTTCGCGGAGAAAGGTCGACGGTCGCCCAGTCGCTGGCCTGGATTGTAGCGTCCGAGATTTCCACGGCGGGGTAGGGCCGCAGCAGCGAGAGCTCTGTCCGGTGAACGTCGTCGAGTGGCAGAATCGGGACACATAGCTCGAGTAAACTCGAGGGATTTCGCTGAACAGCCGTGCTTCCCAGGCCATCTTCTTGCCGTGCTCGGATTCCCGTCTCGCAAGAAAGCACGGACCAGAGCGACAGGGCGGTCAGCTGGTCGAGCGGACGCACCGGGATGAAGTTGACGAAAGTGAACCCTGAGAGGGCTTCGTCGACAAGGAGGCAGGGCGCAGACCCGTGCCGCGGGACGAGAATGTCGCCCCGCTCCAAGTCACCCTTGATCGAACACCCAGTCCGGCTCCGTGCATCTCTCGTCCCGGTTATGATGCCGGATTCGGGGTCGATGTCGGCGGGGCTGACCACCCGTCGATGCCCAGAGATGGGCTCGCGGACGGGTAGCGTCCGAACCAGCTCGCCCAGCGGGAGTATGCGGCCCTCGTAGCCTTCGGGAAACGCGCCTCGAGCTGGCTCCGCAGGCCATACAGATAGGTCCCAAGACTCGGGGTACAGGGTGACCAGCGCCCAGTGGCTCACTCCGACCTCGGGCACTGTTCGCGGAACGCCGCGAGAAAATCGCCGGAGGGCCCGAGCTGTTCTTGCCAGTCCTTGCCCAGTCGGGCCACGAGAGTCGGTCCAGGCGGAACCTTGTCAAATACCGCCAGGACCGGCGCGATGGGGGTGAACGGGTGAAAGACGCCGTTTGGAAGGCTTATGAGCGCAGAGACCCGCATGTTCGACTGGATCGATGCCCGTACGCGCTCCCCCGGTCCTCCGGCAAAGAGAGCATGCGGAGTTAGGACGAGGACTGCTCGCCCTGCCGGGCGAAGCCATTCGTAGAGGCGGTCGAGCAGGGCCAGTGTTGCGTCCTTCGTCGTACCGGCTGCGCCCAGTGGGACTGGCGTCGGCAACCTCCGGGCCATTGGTGGGTCTGAGACGAGCACGTCAACCTTGCGGGCTGACAGGCCGAGCAACGAGTCGTCGTGTTCGACGGCTATGTCGAGTCCTGCGAGGGCTCCAAGCTGGCGGGTCCAGTCCGCCCTGTTTGGGTTGAGCGCCGTCCCGGTCAAGGAAACCCCTGGCTGCTGGTCAGCGAGGGCCAACAGGCAAGCACCGAGCCCACACTGTGGATCCCACACTGTGGATCCGATGCGAGGAGATGCGAGCCGCGCAAGAGCTTCTGCGATGGCCCAGGGCGTCACGTAGTCGCTCCGCGGGGTCAGAAGCGGGAAAACGCTCTCGAAGAGCGTGCGGACAGCGGCGCTGCCCCTTGCGGGAGTTCCCTGCGGCGAGCTGGTCGGAGCGCTCGGTGAGGGAGCGGTGTTGAGGTCATTCAGGACCCGCTCGAGGACGAGGTCAAGGCTGAGTGCGTTGCCGGAGTGGAGGACCTCATTGCGTGTCCGGCGAACCTTAGACAGCACTAGCTGCCGCACTACGTCATCAGGAGGAGGTTTGGAGGTGGTGCGTCCCGAAGGTTCGGGCGGGTTGGAGGGAGCAAAAGAATCGAAGGACGGCGAGGCCCGATACCAGCCGGATTCGTCCATGACAAAGACCTGGCGGGTGCCGAGAGCATTTGCGTAGGCCGAGAGCTGCCGGAGAACGGGACGGGCGCGGCTCGGTGCCTTGTCTTGCAGCTTGTGAAACCCGCGTTTCACTTCAACGAGAACCTCGGCCCGCAGCGTTCCCTCCTCCCCGACATCCCAAGCGACCACGTCGGCGACCAAGCGGCTATTACCTCCAGTGCCCGGGGGGCCGACCTCGCGTTGAACCAAGGGGAAACCGGCATCGCGGAGAGTAGTGGCGGCCAGTTCCTCAAATACATCCTTCTGAAATTCCACTACAGTTCTCCACGGAAAGCGCGCTGAACGAGCGAGCCGAAGAGCTCGTGCGCCGAGTCTTGCCCTTCTCTTTGTTTGTCCCGAATCAGCTTGATTCGGATCGCCAGTTCTTCGAACTTCTCCTGCATGTCCCTAGGGGGCACTAGTAGTTCGATGGCCTCCACTGCCCGCTGGTTGATCTTGTACGTGCCGTTCGTGGTTCGCGCTCCTCGCCTAATCTGCCTCCTCACCCCGGGGGTAGACCACTGTGCCTCCAAGAAGGAACCGGCGACTTTGTCCCGATCGATGTGTGCGCCGATCATGGTGTCTGGGAACAGCACGCCCTCCATCCTCGTTGAGGGGAAATGGGCGCGGCCAACAAGGTCAATGTTCCCGTTGCCGCGGCAGATCAGAAAATCGCTGGGGTCGACCACCTTCCCCTTGGGAACTTCGACGAACTTCGCCTTCTTCACCGCGGTCGCTGCAAAGGCCCCGCGCGTAATCGCCGAGAGCGTCAGGACGCGGGCTTCTTTCGTCCCTTGAGATGAGGGGCTGAGGCCATTCCTTAACCCTCGGTCTCCGAGAATCCAAGGCAGCGGCCGGACCTCCCATCCCTTCGGGTTGGTGACGGGGTCGCCGAACATGTCGAGGAACACCGAGCGGATGAGCTGCTCGCTGAGGAGCATGGCCTGCTGGCGTTTGCGGCGGATGGCGTCGGCCTTGTCCAGGGTGGCCGCGATTCGGTGCTGCTCCTCAAGAGGAGGGAGTAGTAGGCGGAAGCGCTCCACGACTGGCATGTAGATAGTCTTGTGTGTGCTCCCCTGCTTGACGCGGTCAAACTCCATCTGAGAGGCACGGAAAGCGGCGAGCAGATACGCGGGGACGAGTTCGCGGCTGCATGTCCAGTTTACGAAGTCTTGGCTTGTGGCCATCTCCCTACCTAAGATCACACACTTCCCGACCGAAGCAGTTCTACAGAGTGCCACGGTTCCTGCGGGCAGCAAGCGAGCCGACGAGTTCGCGATACCCTGCTCCGTCGGGTGGTCGATTGTCTCGTAGATCGTGTTCCCACCTAATCCCCGAATGTCCTTCAGGGAAAGCCAGCGGATACCGCCATTCCAATAGTCTGGCTTGCGACGGCTCGGAGTATGGCCGCTTTCCAGATTCGCGACTGTTTTCAGCGCTACCCAGCGCCACGTCGGCGGCGCTTTGGGTAGGTTGGTGTCCCTCGCTTGGATTGGAGTCACTTGCCTCCTAATAGCTGCTTGAGCTCTGAAAGGTCGTCGTCGATCGAGGCGTTTAGTATTCGGAGTCTTTTGACGATGTCGCTGGGGGCGGCGAACTCCTGCTCCTCGTAGAGGTGTTCCTGATACCGTCCCATGCTGAGGTCGTAGTCCGTGGCTTCGATCTCCGGTCGTGCCACGAAGAACGACTTCGATGTGCGGTCGATGTCCTTCTTCGGGTCACCCCCCGTCCAGCGCTTCAGCATCTCGGGTAGGTCATCTTCCTTGACCTCCGTCCGCTTGTCGTCGAGCGAGTAGCCATCCGCCTGCACGTCGTAGAAGAAGACGTTGTCCGTCTGACCGCCCTTCGTGAACACGAGGATTGCCGTCGACACACCGGCATAGGGCTTGAACACGCCCGACGGCAGCGAGATAACCGCGTCGAGCTGATTCTCCTCCACTAGCGTCTTCCGGATCGCCTTGTGCGCCTTCGAAGACCCAAAGAGCACGCCGTCCGGCACGACCGTTGCCGCGCGCCCCCCTGGCGACTTCAGCATTCGCAGGATGAGAGCGAGGAAGAGAATCTCGGTCTTCTTCGTCTTCACTATCCCCGTCAGCGACGGATGCACGTCCGACGCGTCCAAACTCCCCTTGAACGGGGGGTTCGCAAGAATCACATCGAACGAATCCTTCGCAAGTTCCCCATACCGATCCGGGAAGCTGGTGCTCAGCGTGTCCTGGTACAGCACATCCGGATCCTCCAGGCCGTGCAGCATGAGGTTCATCGACGCGATTCGAAGCATCGTCGTGTCGAAGTCGAACCCATACAAGCTCCGCTGATGCGCCGCACGCTCGGCCTTCGTCAGCTTGTCACCCGTGTACGTGCGCTGGATCTCCCCATCGACCTCCTCCTCGATCACTCCGTCCTCGGACGTGTTCATCTCCATCACGTACTGCGTTGCGCCGACCAAGAAGCCCGCCGTCCCGCAGGATGGATCCGCGACCTTCTCCCCCACCTTCGGGTCGAGAAGCTCAACCATCTTGCGGATGATGTGGCGCGGGGTCCGGAACTGCCCGTTGATCCCGGCTGTCGTCAGCTTGCTCAGGAGGTACTCGTAGAGGTCTCCCTTCGTATCGCCGCCCGCGAGCGGTAGTTCGTCGATCAGCGACACCGCCGACGAGAGGAGGCTCGGCTTCTGCACCACCAGTCCCGCGTCCTTCATTAGCGCGCTGAACGTCTTCGACCTGTCTGCCAGCTCGCGCATGTGCGGGAACAGCTCGTCCCGCACGATCTTCAGCATCTCCTCAGCGTCGCCCTCATGGCGGAAGTTCTGCCATCGCAGATGCTGTTGGCTCTGCTTGAACAGCTCGCCCTTGAACTTCTTGCCGCGGTTGTTACGTGCGAACTTCTTCTCCGCGTTCGTCTCTCGGAGGTCCAGCATCCGGGCGAACATCAGGAACGAGATTTGTTCGATGACCGTCAGAGGGTTCGTGATTCCTCCCGTCCAGAACTCTTCCCACAGCTTGTCGATCTTGCTTTTCAGTGGTCCCGTAATCATGTCGAATCTCCAGGAGATGCCGGGGCTTCAAAGCGCTGCACGATGTCGAGCAGCGAGCCCACCTGGCTCTCGTCTGTGAACACCCCGTCCAGCCCATCAGGATGGAACGACGTGAAGGGTGCGTCGTAGAGGTCGTCGAGGCCGACGGTGCCCCTTTGCGAGAGCTGCTTCTTCAGCAGCCGCAGAAACTGAATCTGTCTTGCGTCCAGGTGGGGGTGTGCCTGGACGAAACTCGCAAACTGCTGCTCCACAGCAGCGGCTTCGAGCCCGATCACACGACGGATCGCGACCTCTAGACTCGGGGCCGCCTCGTCCCCCGACACGGTGAGCCTCCGCAGGTCGACTCTCGAGTCGTGTGCGATCGCCAGCCCCAGGAGTTCCCTCAGCTCCTCGTCAGAGATCGGCTCTCGCGCCTTGATCTTCTTCAGGACAGGGCTCTCGTCGAACAGCTCGAGGAGTACCTCTTCCACCCGCTTGCGGTACGCGACCTCGTCAAGCCCCTCCATGCGAACCGGGTACTCGTTCGTTTCGTCGGCGGCGCGGTCTTGTACGTCGATCACCCTCGCGACGGACCGCGGCGTTGCGGCCGACTCGCGGAACTTGATGATGCTGCGAAGTTCCAAGCGGACTTCTTCGAGTCCGGTGAAGGTCACGCCCTCCCAGAACGCGTCGGACCGGACCTGGGCCAGGGTCTCCGCCTTCGCGCGAACCTGGTTGAGGTGCATCTTCAGCTGGTCCAGCTCGGTGATGAGGCGACCCTTTAGATCGTCCATCTTCCCAGCCGGCGTCAGAACCTCCGCCTGCAGCTCCAGCATGAACCGGTCGAACCGATACGCGGCTTGATTCTCTCGTTGCACGTCGATCCACCGCATGAGCCCGGCCATGTCGTGGTCCAGGACCGAGCGGGTTTCTGGGGCGAACGCTGAGAGGACCCGACGGTCCAAGACCGACTTCAGCTCCTTCGAGCGCTCCCTGACTGCGATGGCGCGGGACGCCTCCAGCTGCTGAAGCATCTGGTGGATCTGGTCGTTGAGAACCGCGAACTCGGCCATCTGCGCCTTGCGCAACGCCTCGTGAGCGAGCGAGACCCGCGCCTCGAACAGCTGCTGCATCAACGACTTGGAGCGAGCCGGGTCTCGCTCCACGTACTGCTCGTCGAAATACGCGAAGTTTCCCCAGTGGTCGAACACCGCGAAGTACTTTTTGTGCTCGCCGGGACCAAACAGGTTGGGACACAGCCGGGTGCCACGCCCGATCATCTGCCAGAACTTCACAACCGACTTCACCGGCTTCGCGAACACGAGGTTCACGATCTCTGGAACGTCGACACCCGTGTCCAGCATGTCCACCGAGATCGCGATCGTGATCTCCCGGCGGCCTAGCCCCTTGAAGTCGTCGATGAGCTGCTCGGCTCGGGTCGTCTTGTAGTCGATCACTTGGCAGAAGTCGCCGTCGTAGCTCGGATACATCTCCGCGAAGAGCCCTGCCAGCAGGTTCGCGTGGTCGTGGCTTCGCGCAAAGATCACCGTCTTGCCCGGGCGCTGCCCGCTCTCGTCTCGGACCCCGTTCTCCATCAGGTTCCGGACGATCTGTCGGTTGGTATCCTTGTTGAAGACCACTCGGTCGAGGTCTTTCGCGTCGTGGTCGATCTCTTCCGCGTTCGCGACCTGCTCCTCGAGTTCACGGCGCTGCGTATCCGAGAGTTTGTCGTACTTGATCCCCTCGCGCTGGAACGCCGTTGTGAACGTCGTGACCCGCGGCGGTACCAGGTAGTTTTCGGCGACCGCGTCCGTCAGGGAGTAGTAGGCCGTTGCGTCCTTGTCGTCGCACTTGAACAGCTTGTAGGTGTCGCGCTCGATGAAGCCGACCGGGGTTGCCGTGAGCCCGATTTGCAGTGCGTCGAAGTATCGGAACAGGTCTCCGTACTTGTTGTAGATGCTGCGGTGAGACTCGTCCGCGATGATCAGGTCGAAGAACCCCACATCGAACGACTCGAAGCACTTCATCATCGCCGGGTACGTGGCGAAGTAGACCTGCTTGTTGCGTTCGTGGGCGGTGTCCGACTTCACCACGATGCGGCTGGCGTCCGGCAGGTGACTCTTGAACGCGCCCATTGCTTGTTTCCGGAGTTCACGGCGGTCGCAGAGGAACAGCACCCGCTTGACCCGGTTGGAGCGCAGGAGCACGTCTGTGAGCGCAATCGACAAGCGGGTCTTGCCGGTGCCCGTGGCGAGGACGACGAGGGCATGACGGTGCCCGTTGTCGAAGCGCTCTGTCACTCGCTTCACCGCCTCGAGCTGATAGAGCCGGTTGATGATCTCCATCTTCGGCGGCAG
>CAYGTG010000282.1:0-8576 GCA_964352485.1 uncultured Nannocystaceae bacterium
CGCACCACCGGGATAGGTTCGGCAGTACTCGGTCGAGACAGCGCGAGCGCCCCCGTTGAAGCTCTCCCCGAGGACGACCTGGCCAACCCCGGATCCGCAGTGCGCGGCGTAGATCACGACCTGGGGGTGAACGAGCGTGCCGGTGCAGCTGCCCTGCATCGACACCGTCGTGGGCCAGCCACATGTCGACACCGGCTGGCCTCCGTAGATGTGCTGGGTGCGGGGGCTATCGGAGAACGCCGCACCCGGTTCGGCGAGGAGGAGGAGAGATGAGAGGAGTAGAACCACAGCGCACCTGACCGCGCGTGACGCGACCCCAAAACTACTGAAGCTCAACGCCAAGCTTGGCAAGCTCTGCGACAAATCGTCGCCGCTGCGACGTTGCCGCCGCTGTTCGCGATGGCCGCCGCTTGGTGACCACGCTACGGCGTACTCAACGCATCGCCGTTGGCTGCGTTGACGCTGACGTTGTCGTGTCTGGACGAGAGCGCGTCGAACAGCGCCTTTGCCCCCGCCGGGCTGACCTTGGTCTCCTTCACAGACACGAGTCGCAGCGCGGGCAGATCATGCAGTGGCGTGACGTCTTTGACTGCGGTGTTGTCGAGGTCGAGGTCTTCGAGCTTTGCGAGACCTTTCAGCGGAGCGAGCGTCTCGACCTTGGTGCGATACAGGGACAGCTCCGTCAGCTCCGTCAGCTCCGCAACCACGTTCAGGTCGCTCAGCGCGGTGTTGTGCACGTCGAGCTCGGTCAGCGAGCCAAGCTTCGCGATGGGTGCAAAGTCCCGAACCGGGTTGAACGAGACATCGAGGGCGACGAGCGAAGCGAAGCGCTCGATCCCATCGAGGCTCTCGAGGTCCGCGCCGTCCAGCGCCAGCTCGCGAAGGTTCTTCATGGCGCCGATCGAACTCAACGAGTCGAAGTTCGTGGCCGTGAGCTTCAACCTCGACACCTCGGTCAGTCCCTTCAGCGACTCCCAACTTGGCGGTTCCCACAGCGAGATTTCGAGTTCGGTGAGCTGGGTCATCCCCGCCAAGAAGTCGACCGGCGCCTTCGTGTCTCGCTGAAGCGAAAGAGACTTCAGGCCCGTCAGCGTCGCGAGAGGAGCGTAGTCCTCGGATTCATCCATCTGCGAGATCTTCAGCGTCTCGAGCCCCGTGAGCTTGCCGATCGGCGAGAGATCCTTCGCGGGCATCTTGGACAGCTCGAGGCTGCGAAGCGCGTCCGCCCCCGAGAGCGGCCCCAAGTCGGAGACCGGGACTTCGTAGATCGACAGCTTCTTCAGGGCTGTGATCTCCGCCACCCAGTCCAGGCCTTTCACCCCATCCCCGGAGATGAACAACGACTCCAGCTTGGGCAGCTTCGCGAGCACCCCGAGATCCCCGCCCTTGACCTCGCTCAAACTGAGGTCGACGAGCTCGGTCATCTTCGCCAGAGGAGATAGATCGCTGATCGGATCGGAGCACGAGATGTACTCGTCGGTCGTGTTCACCTCACTCCCGCAAAACTCGAACGCCTCCCCTGTCGGCGCCTCCGAACCGCCCCCCACCGCGCGACCGGCCAGCTCGCCAGCCTGGGTGGCACACTCGCCCGCAGCGGCCTCATTCGCCGTCACGAACGTCTCGAAGCTCTGGTCTCCGCGCGCCTTGGCAATGCACTCGCAGAACGCCGGCGTGAACTTGTCGTCAAAGACCTTGCGGTCGGCGTCCGTCGAGATGACCCACTGCATCAGCGGCTGCTTGTGAACCTCTTCGAGCGCCGCCTTCGCGACCTGCAGGCACTCGTCGTCCTTTTTTTCGAACAACGAGCACGATGCCAGTACGAGGAGCAATACTGCAGACGGACGGGTCATCATGTTCGACAGGGTAGTCGGCACGGCGGGATGAAACCACCGGCATCATCGGAGAGGGTCGTTCCGAGGTACGGCATCTCCTGGTCCCGAAGCTGTCGAGCCGTCGAGCCACCCCTCGCCGCTCCTGGGCGAGTCCTGTTTGGTCCAGTGGGGTCGAGAAGCAGGTCGAGCTCCCGCCGGGACGCGTCGGTCCAGCCCTGGGGGCGGTGGCAGTGCGCGCAGTTGATGTCGAGGTACGCGCGTGCGCTATGTCTGGAGCGTGAACGTCACGGGGCAGGGTGCTCGCGAAGCCACAGATCGACGAATGCGACGGTGTCTTCGTACTCCTCGCCGGCCTTCCGGTACGAGGCCAAGGCATCCGCCGCGAGCCGGCGTGCACGCGGGCGGTCGCGGTCGGGGCCGCGGATGGCCCAGAGCACCCGAGCGAGCACGAACGCGGTTTCGGCTCGGGTCGAGGGCGGAACGTCATCCTGCTGCCGGCGGGTCCACGCCTGCTCGGCCAGCGGGAGGGCGTCGGCGGAGCGTCCCTGCACGCGGAGGTGGTTCGCGAGGTTGTGGCGGGACTTGGCGACACTTGGGTGGTCAGGTGCCAGGGCAGCCAGCCGAACCTCGAGGGCGACTCGATACTGCCCCTGAGCCTCGTCGTCCTTGCCCTGGGCGGAGAGGAGTCCGGCCAGGTTGTTGTGCGCCGAAGCGACCCAGGGGTGCTCGGAGCCGACGGCGGCGGTGAGCGTCGCGAGGGCACCGCGAAGCTCGGCCTCTGCCGCCTGGAGCTCGCCTTTCTTCTCGAGAGCGTGGGCGAGGTTGGTCCGGGTCATCCCGACGTGCGCGTGCGCGGGGCCGAGGGCGGCCTCGAGCACCGACAGGGCGGCCCGAAACTCGGTCTCGGCGTCTGCGTAACGCCCCTGATCCAGCAAGATCGTGCCGATGTTGCTGTGAGACTCGCCGACATGCGGGTGCTCGGAACCCAAGACGCCCACGCGCAAGGCGAGCGCGGCGCGGTACTCGACCTCGGCCTCTGCCTTCTTGCCTTGCTTCGAGAGGACGCCCCCGATGTTGTTCCGAGACATTGCGATGTGGGGATGGTCGGGGGGCAGCGCCGCCTGTCGGACCGCCAGTGCGGCACGGTACTCGGCCTCGGCGTCTGCGTGCTTCCCCTGGTTGTCGAGGACGACGCCCAGGTCGTTGCGCAGGTTGGCGACTTCGGGGTGGTCGGGGCTCAGGGCGGCCACGCGCAAGGCGAGCGCGGTGCGGTACTCCGCCTCGGCCTCGTCATACCGTCCCTGGCGATCCAGAGCGGCCGCGAGACTGCTGCGGCACCCGGCAACCTCGAGATGGTCGGGGCCAAGCGCTCCCACGACCAGCGTGAGCACGGTGCGGAACTCGGCCTCGGCCTCGTCGTACCTGCCTTGCGCGTCGAGCAGCGACGCGAGCACGTCGCGGAACCCGGCCTCTGCCAGCGGGTCATCCTGCGAGAGACCCTCGGCGATCGGTCGCAGGCGCAGCGCATCGTCCATCCGCTGCTGCTGGACGCCGACCACGAACATCCACTGCGTCGTCGCCTCCTGCATCACGCGGTGTAGCTTCCACTGCGACGCGAGGCGCATCGCTTCGCCCAGCTTTGCCTCCGCCGCTTCATAGCGTCCAAGCTCCTCCAAGACCCGGCCTTCCAAGTAGGTGACGTCGGCAAACAAAGGCTCATAGTCGGCCCCCATGCTCGTCTGCTTGGCGGCCTCGACCGCATCTTCGGCCTGTGCATAGCGGCCCGCGTTCATCAAGCTGTCGGCCCGCGCGAGGTGTCCGCGTGCGTCATCCACCGCCTGTGCGTCTTGAGCACCCGGGGGCGCAACGGCGGCGCGCAAGGCCTCTGTGTCGGCGCATCTGGACAGAGGTCGCAGTCCCGCGAGCACCTGATCTGCTTTCTGGATCACCGAGTCATCCGCATCCGCGAGGACCCCGACGGCGGCCTCCAGTTCGACGGCAGCCTCACGCAGGCAACCCATCCGCAGGTCCATCATTTCGGGCGATTGCTCACGTCGGACCGTTGTCGCTTCGCAAGTCTCAGTGTGCATCGAGGCCCAATCCGACGCATAGGCATCCAAGGCCCCCCCGGTTCGGACCCAGGCCTGATCCGCGTAGCTCTTGCCCACGGCACCGAACGCGGACCGGACGTCCGCCCGCGTGTCGTCGTCCCAGACCCCGGCGAGTCGTCGCTCGGCGCCGCCACATTGCTCGGAGCGGACATCCGCCCATCCCTGGTACCCAAGGCCCGCCATCGCGAGGGTTCCGATGCTTCCCAGACCGAGCAGCCAGCGATTGCGGCGGCGGACAGGATCCCAGCTCAACGCCTGCAGCAAGGCGTTCATCGAAGGCCAGCGGTCCTCGGGCCTGGGCGCCAAGCCGCGGGTGATCGCGGCGGCGATCGCTCGCGGGGTCGAGGCGGTGGTCCATGGGGGCGGACCGGCGAGCTTGGCCTTGGCCATGTCGTCGCCGAAGAAAGGGGGCTCGCCGCACAGGGCTTGCCACAGGGCAACGCAAAATGCGTACTGGTCGGCGGCCGGCGTGAGCGAATCGCCCCGATGCTGCTCGGGCGCCATGTATCGCGGCGTGCCCAGGACCGTGCCCGCCTCGGTCAAGTCGGCGCTAGCGTCCTCATCCATGGATGAAAGATCGGACGGGCTGGAAGACGCAGCTTTGGCCACCCCGAAGTCGGTGACTTTGACGAGACCGTGCTCGGAAACCAGGACGTTGGTCGGCTTGAAGTCGCGGTGCAGCAGGCCCGCGTCGTGGGCCGCCTGCAGGCCGCGGCCCGCATCCGCGTAGCAGCGGATGACATCCTGCCAGCTTCGTTCGCCCGCGCGGAGCCAACCGCCGAGCGTGGTGCCGGCGACGTACTCCATGACGAGGACGATCTCCCCCGCCGGTTGCTCCTCGACGTCGTAGACGGCGACCACGTGAGGGTGCGAGAGCTTCGCCATCGCGCGGGCCTCGGCGACGAGCCGGGTCGCTGCCTCGTCATCCATTCGGTCGCGGCGGACTTCCTTCAGGGCGACCTCGCGCTGTAGCCTGGGGTCGTAGGCCCGAACGACCCGACCCATCCCGCCGCGTCCGATCTCCTCGAGAGCGACGAAACGAGACCCCGCCGCACCCACACTGGTGCTGGTCGCGATGTCTCGGCCCTTGGACGACAGGGCGAGGGTCTCGTCGGTGTCAGCCATGGTTAGCTCAGCGAAGCTGTGAACCTGAGAACAGGAGATGGCTGGGGTCGGCCGCATCGAGGCAGCCCTTCGCAACCGCGACGATACGGCCGAGCCACGCGTCCCGCTCGTCACCCGTTTCGAACACGAGGGTGAAGAGGTCCCGGCGAAGGTCGCTCCACTCGATCACAAGTTCAGGTTACCCCGAACGGCGAGCGGCATCGCCAGGAGAACCGTACTGCATTCGGACTACACGGCGGCAAATTGGGTCGGATCGACCGATGGCGAAATGTGGGTGCCCAGAGAATGATGTGCGTCGGGTCGATATCGTGACACGCGGAAGAATTCATTCACTGGCTGTGGGCCTCATCGCCTTACTCTCCTTGCCCCTGGGGTGCTCAGACGTCGAAGAGGACCAAGCAGACCTCTACGACCCGCCCGCAGGCATCGGCAAGGCGGATGGTGCCAGTGACCTCGATTGGCCGGTTCTTCGGCGAGGCGACTCGAACCGAGCCGTCGTCTCGGCCCAGTATCTGTTGCGCTTTCACGGTCAGTCGCTTTCGCTCAACGGCTTGTTCGATGACCGAACTGAGACTGCGGCGATCGACTTCCAGGGGGGGGAC
The DNA here is from genome assembly GCA_964352485.1 of uncultured Nannocystaceae bacterium. GTDB lineage: Bacteria > Myxococcota_A > Polyangia > Nannocystales > Nannocystaceae > CAJXVA01. Next base: position 5,671 of record CAYGTG010000282.1, read on the forward strand.
GGACTCGTGCAGAGCGGTGTCGTTGGGCCTTCGACCTGGGAATCGCTCGTCGTCCTGGTCGGGTTTGGCGACCGTTCGGACGCGGTCAAGGGCGTGCAGGACCAACTGAATCGGCAACACGGCTTCGAGATCCCGATCGACGGCGAGTTCGACAACTCGACCCGAGAAGCGGTGTTCACGTTCCAAGAAGAGCACTGCCTCGATGCGGATGGCTGGGTTGGGCTGCAAACGTGGAATGCGCTGGTCACCGATGATGACCAGTGTTCCTCCGGAGGCTCGGGGAGCTTTGGCCCGGCTCGGTTGCTGGGGCTCCACGCCACCGAGCGGGTCACCCTGTGGGACCGCGACTTCGGCCGAGGGCGAAATGGCGCCGATGCGTTGTCGAACATTCGCGACGCGGCCGCCGGCGCCTCCTCGTCGTGCTCGCCGGGTGCACCGTGTTTCTCCGTCCGCCTCGATGGCCGAATGCTCGACGCGATGGTCACCCTCGCCGACGACTTGGGGTTCACGTACTTCGTGACCTCGATCAGCGGCGGTTTTCACAGCAGCAACTCCTTTCACTACTCGGGCCGCGCGTTCGACGTCGACGAGGTCAACGGCATCCGGATCTCGGGAGACTCATCGATGTCGAGGGCGTTCATGTCAGCATGCCGATCGCTCGGTGCCATCGAGGTGCTGGGGCCCTCCAACGACCCCAGCGGCCACTTCGACCATATCCACTGCGCCTTCTGAGGCGGTTGACCCCCGGGGTTGTCGACCGCCCGGGGCCGACAGAGCACCGCGGCAGCTCCCCCGAGCGGCCTCGGCGAGTCGAAGACCGCAGATCGGGGCGGAGCAATCGGGGCAAGCGTGCGCCGACGTCGACCCGTCAAAGTGAGGCGTCAGTCCGAGAGCACCGAGCCCCCGGTCGAAACGCGGACCTGCTCGAGTTCAACCCCTGGCGCGAGCTGAACGACGCGAAAGCCATCCCCTGCGGGATCGAAGACGCCCAACTCGGTGATGACTCGTTTCACAACGCCTTGGGCGGTCAGCGGAAAGGAGCAGCGCTGCAGGAGCTTGTGGGCGCCTGTCTTGGCGCAGTGACGCATCATCACGATCAACCGTCGCGCGCCGGCGGCCAGGTCCATCGCTCCGCCGATGCCCGTGGTCCGCCCTCCGGGGACCATCCAGTTGGCGAGGTCTCCGTTGGCACCGACCTGCATCGCCCCCATGATCGCCACGTCCACGTGACCGCCGCGGATCATGCCGAAGCTGGTCGCCGAGTCGAAGGTCGATCCACCGGGCAGGATCGTGACCGTCTGCTTGCCCGCGTTGATGATCTGCGGGTCTTCTTCGCCCTCGAGCGGAAACGGTCCCATGCCGAGGATGCCGTTCTCGCTCTGCAGCCAGACGTCGGCGTCTTCGGGCATCACGTCCGCGACCAAGGTGGGCAGGCCGATGCCGAGGTTGACCACGCTGCCCGGCTCGATCTCTTCCGCCGCCCGAGCGGCCATGTCTTGTTTGGACCACCTCATGCTGCTCCCCCTTCCGCGGGCCGGACCGTCCGCAGCTCGATCAGGTCACGGTGCTCCGGCACGTGCACGACCCGCTGCACCAACGCGCCGGGCAGATGCACATCGTCGGGATCGAGCTCGCCCAGCTCCACGACCTGCTCAGCTTCGACGATCGCCACCGTCGCCGCGGCCGCCATCGCCGGCGCAAAGTTGCGCGAGGTTCGGTAGAAGCGCAGGTTGCCAAAGGAGTCCGCCTGATGCGCCCGAATCAGCGCAACATCACCGAGAAGCGCGTGCTCGAGCAGCGCCGGGCGGCCCCCAAAGCTGCGGGTCTCTTTGCCTTCGGCGACCACGGTGCCCACTCCGGTCGGGGTGAAGAACGCCGGGATCCCGGCGCCGGCTGCCCGCATGCGCTCGACGAGAGTGCCCTGCGGGATGATCTGCACATCCACACTTCCATCGTCGATCGCCGCCTGCAGGTCGGCGTTGTTGCCAACGTAGCTACAAACCACCCGCCCGACGATGCGGGCTTGAAGCCACTTTGCGAGGCCCTCACCCATGCTGCCGGCGTTGTTGCTGACCAGCGTCAGGCCTCGGACGCCGGTGTCCAACACGCCGTCGATGAGCGCCTCGGGATTTCCCGACAGGCCGAAGCCACCGACCATCACCACCGCGCCGTCCTTCAGGTCGCCAAGCGCATCCCCAACGCTGCCGCGAACCTTCGATCGTCGCGCGGTCACGACTGTGCTCCCGGTTCGCCGGCGGGATATCCCGAGAACGAGCTCAGGTAGTCCGCATCGACGGCCTCGTGATCGATCATCCACGGCATCACGCGCAGCAGAAACGTGCTCTCGAACTGGACCCACATGCTGCTGTCGCTGAGCAGCTCGGGGCGGTCTGCCTCGGCGTCGGTCAACGAACGCACGTGCTTGACCGTGCCCGCGCTGACCCCGTGCGGGGTGAGGTACGGAGTGAACGTGAACGCGCCCGACTGCCACGGGCCTTCGGTCGCATCGGTGGAGACGATGGCGTTGAACTCGATCGCCGAGTTGCGATGGAAGTAGGGCGGACGAAACGTGCCCTCGCTGACATCCCACCGCCGCTGGAACACCGCCACATCGATGGTATTGCGCCCGTGCGTGTCGGCCGGGCTGGTCAGCACGGTGAGGATCGAAGGGTCCGGGTGGTCCCAGCTGACGTTGCCCATGCTGTTGAACTTGGTGAGGTCGTACTTGTATGGCGTGTACGAGCCGTGCCATGCGACCACGTCGAACGGGCTGTGTGGCGCCGTCGTTTGGTGAAGATCGCCGCCCTGCTTGACGACGATGTTCGTCTCCTGTGCGCGGTCTTCGAACCAGGCGATGGGCACCTCGAAGTGTCGCTCGTCCGCGAGCCCGTTGGACCCCACGAGCC
>CAYGTG010000283.1:0-8566 GCA_964352485.1 uncultured Nannocystaceae bacterium
AGGCTGGGCCCGAGAGGCCCGCATGCTCGCCAAGGTCGACCATCCCCAGGTGGTGACGGTCCACGACGCGGGGGTCGAAGACGGCCGGGGATACCTGGCGACCGAGCTCATCGACGGGCCCAGCCTCGATCGGTGGCTCGTGGAGCACCGAGCCACCGTCTCGCCGCGCGATCGTCTACGCCTCCTGCTCCCCATCGCCGACGCGTTGGGAGAGGGCCATGCTCGAGGCATCGTGCACGGCGACGTCAAGCCGGCCAACATCCTCATCGCCGAGTCCGGTGCCCGCATCACCGACTTCGGCGTCGCGCGAGCGATCGACGGTGATGGAGCACCCGAGTCACCTTTTGCAGGCACCCCTGCATACATGGCGCCGGAGCAGCTCGAGGGGCGTCCATCCACCGAAGCCTCAGACCAGTACGCGTACTGTCTCACGCTGTGTCAGGCGCTTTCCAACGCCCCGATCGCCTCCAGCCTCACCGACCGAGACGGCCAGGGAAGCGAGACCCGGGGACGCAGCGACGAAGCCCCCACGGACTTCGTCGCGCAGCGTCCGGTGGTCCCCGTCGCGGGGCTCGATCGCGCGATCAGTGCCGCGTTGCGTCGCGGCCTGCATCGCGACCCATCGCAGCGCTTCGCGTCGATGCAGGCGTTGCTCGACGCTCTGGTCACGCAGCCGCGGCGTCGCAAGACGATCCGCCGCATCGGCGCGGGCACCCTCGTGCTCACGGGGTCCATCACCGCGGCCGTCTATGCCTCTTCCCACGAACCGCAGGTCTGCACGGGGGCGGACGCTGCCCTCGAGTCGGTCTGGAACCAAGACCGAGCGCTGGCGATGCGCAGCGCGATCGCGGACGTCGAAGCGCCCGATGCTGCGGCGGAGTCCGAGCGCATCGCAACCGCCATCGATGCCTATGCAGAGGCGTGGAAGGTTCAGCATACAGAGATCTGCGAAGCCACTTCGGTCCGCAAAGAGCAGTCCGAGGCCGCCATGGACGCGCAGATGTTCTGCATGGCGCGAGCGCGAGGACGACTCGAGGCGACCGTCGATGTCTTCTCCGACGCGGACCGTGGGGTTCTTCGCAATGTGAACCCCACCCTCGAGTCGTTGATCCCACTTCAGGAATGCACCGACCTCGAGCTGCTTGCGGCGAAGAGATCTGTCCCTGTCCCCAAGGGCCAAGAAGAAGCCGTCGAAGCCCTCGAAGACGCGTTGGCGCGCTCCCACGTGCAGCTGGCCGCCGGACGCTTCGACGATGCGCGACAGACCGCGGCGGAGGTGCTCGCCGGCGGGCGCGAGATCGAATTTGCTCCGATGATCGCCGAGGGACAGTACCAACTCGCCGCCTCGATGGCCCAGCGCGGAGACGTGGCAGAAGCCTTGCCGAGAGGGCGTGAGGCGCTCCGCCTTGCGGTCGAATGCGGACATGTGCAGCTCACCTTGATGTCCGCCTCGCTTCTTGCCTATGCCGCGAGCCAATCGGGGGCGCGCGAGGCCGCGGAGGCCTACGAAACTGTCGCGCGCGGTCTCATCGACCGGCCCGACATCGCCCCGCGTCTGCGCGCCAACGCCATGGTCGATCTCGCCACGGTCGTCTATGACTCGGGTCGCTTCCTCGAGGCTCGTGGGCTCTACGAGCAGGCGCTCGAGGTCACAGTGGCGGTCCGAGGCGAGGGGGACTGGAGAGTCCCCCATGCCCTGGACAACATCGCGATGGCGAACATGTCCTTGGGGAACAGCCGGGAGGCGCTCGAAGGGTTCGAACGGGCGATGAAGCTCCGCGTGGCTTCTGTGGGAGAGGACCACGTCAACCATGTGCTCACCTTGCTGTACCTCGGCGGTCTGCGGATCGACTTGGGAGAACTCGACGCTGCCCGTCGCGACTTCGAGCGCGCGCTCCGCATCACGAACCTCAAACTCGGCCCACGCCACGCATGGGTCGGAGCCAGCACCGATGGACTGGCCCGCGTCGCCCTCGAACGGCGGGAGTTCGATCGCGCCAAGACCCTGGCCAACGAAAGCCTGGCCCTGTTCCGCGACACGCTCGGGGATGAGCACCCCTTCGTGGCCAACAGCCTAAAAACCGTGGGGCGGGTCGACTACGCTCGAGGTGACTACGCCGCCGCCGAAGCCGACTTCGCCGAGATGACGTCGATCATGAAGGCCGCGATGGGGGATGAGCATCCGCTCCTGGGCGAAGGCTACCGAGAGCTGGCCCTGGCGCGCATGAGCCAAGGGCAATGGGCCGAGGCCCTCGAGGCTCTCGAGGCTTCACTCGCGATCGAGGAGGCCGTCGATATCCCGGCCGTCGAGCGCGTTGACCTGCTCAGTGAGCGCGCGCTGGCACGCATCGAACTCGGCAGTCTCGACGAGGCGGCTCCGGACCTTGAAGCCGCTGCCCAACTTCTCGAAGCTGGCGACCTCCAAGCCCGGGACCTCGTTGCGCTGTACGTCCAAGGCCGCTTGCATCTCGCCAAGAACGAGCCCGACACCGCCCGTCCATGGTTCGAGCGCGCGCGCGGTGTGGCCCAGAGTCCGGCCGAAATCGCAGCCGTCGATGCCGCCATCGCCTCGCTGAAGGGGGACGCCGAGGGGCTCGCGAACGCGATCGAAGCTGCGGGATCCGATGCCGCAGCCGCCATCATCGTCGCCTCGCTGCGCGGGTGAAGCTGGGCGACGCGGCCGTGAGCGCACCTCGGTCGTCGAAGCGCTGCACGACCAGCCCCAGCGCGAGGTGCTCGCGAATTTCGCCTCGAGGTCGCGCGCCGCCCATGTCCGGGTTGGGGCCGCGGCATGGCGGGCAAGGATCCCCGACGCCTCGAGCTTCTCGAACGCCTGGGCCAAACGCTCCACGTCCGTCGGCCGAGTCCACGTCTCTTGCTCGCGCAGTCGGGCCGCAAAGCGCTCCTCGACCGCTGCGCGCACTTCCAGACTGGTTTCTTCACTCAGCAGCCGCGCGAAGAGGTCCTCGACGGCCTGCGCTTTCTGCGGACGAGACCGCCGAGCAGGAACAACAATGCGGTGGAAGCCGCAGCATCTCCACCCGAACGGCAGCTACAGCCGTCTGCCCCTTCGTCGCTCTCGGCCTGGGGCTCAGAGTCGAAGGAGAAGTCGTCGGATCGCAGGTCCTCCGCTACGCAGGCCGTGACGATCTCGGATTCGTTGCCAGCCCCATCGACGGCCTGAACGTCGAAGCACACCGCTGCCGGGTCGCGGCCTTCGAGCTTGTACGCGGGCGGACGGTAGACCATGGGCTCCGCTGCATCCTCGGTCGTGCGGGTCCACCCCGCCAAGAGCTCGCCATTGGACGAATCGGGGTACATTCGCACGAGCGTTCGCTCCCAGGCTCGCTGGTCGCCGGGCAACTGGTCGTAGCGGAGCGTGTAACGAACCTGGCCACTGAGGACATCCGGATCCTGCTCAAGGAGGCCATCCAAGACGAGGTGGGTGCCCGATGGCGCCGGCGGAGCTTCGGTGTCGGGTGCCACGACTCGGAGGGTCTCGGTCGCTTGCCCAACCCGTACCTCGACCGACTGCCCCTCGCTGACCTGGACCACGGGGGAGAGCACGCCCTCGTTTTCCCCCTCCTCCCGAATCGTTCCCCGAACGCCGTGCTCGACAAGTTCCCCTTCCACGTAGAACTCGGCAGCGGCGAGCTCGCCTTGGATTTGAAACCCCTCGACGAGGACGGTCGACCCGGACGGGAGCTCGCCCTCGGGATAGACCCCATAGACTCCGTATTCGGGCGAACTTGCCGCAGCCGGGCTCGCGAGGAGCATGAGTCCCAATCCCGCAAATAGGTATGACCTGAATGTCATGCTCTTCATCGACCAACGCCAAGCAAAGTCCATGACACCAAGCTTAGTGAGTTCATCGCCCAGGTCCACTCTGATGGCAGGATTCCCGGCGGGATTTCGGCCCAGCCGGTCTGGTTGCCGCCCCTCGCCGAAGTCAGCCTTCTCGCTGCGAGAACCACGTAGAAACGATCGTCGACTTCGACTTCGGCTTCGTCATGGTCACCGGTCCATCGTACGATCACCAGGGCGGGCGCTCCCCAAACCGGGATCCGCGAAGCATACGGCGAGGGTCGGCAGGCGGGGAAGGTACGGCGTCGACCTCCGGCGATGCGTCGAGTCGCACTTCTATGCCGTGCAGCTGAGCACCGGCGCGTGGTTCCGGCACACCTGGACCCCGGACTTCGGCCGCGTCCTGTACGGCGTGCGCAATGGGGACGCGATCAGCATCCGGCAGCATGCGCTCGCGGATTGACCTCGCAGCCCGAGCGGCTGCCACGCGAGGAGAACGCACATGAATAAGGGATGGGAGGCTGCGTCTCGTTCAATCTATGGGATCGAGGCGCATATGTGGAGCGATGGTGGTGTTGACGATGCTCGTCGTTGGGTGCGGGGACGAACCTGGCGGAGCCGCGAGTGGAGAGACCGGAGAAGCGGGAGAAGCGGGAGAGTCCGGCATGGCCGAAGAATCAGGGGAAAGCGGCGGCTTTCCGATGGGTCCGACTCTGCAGGAGACCACCGAAGAACGCTGTCGCTCCCTGTGCCGCAATTACGACAGCCGGGCCGTGGGGACGGGCGCGGTCGAAGCCGGCTGTGAACCGGACTTCTTCACTCCGCGTGGGGACAACGACTACTGCCGCGATCTGTGTGAGTTCCTCGGTCCCGTCAGCATGGGGCACCCGGCCTACGGGCAGCTCGGAGGCTGCGCCGAAGCGCTTGGGGACATGGTGGACTGCGCCTATCCATGCGCCGACCCGGCCGATGGAAGCTGCTTCGTTCGTACCTGCGAGGACGTCACGCCCTGCGGCGCCGAAGCGGCTGAGACAAGCTGTGAGCCGCTGCTCAGCAGCTTCTACGACATGAAGGGCATCGACCCCTCGGAAGCCCCCATGCAGTCGCCCCTGGTCCTGTGCGGGGAAATCTGCGAGCGCCGCGAGGCCGCGGGCTGCGACTTGGGACTGTGCGGCGAAGCTTGTGCGCTCGTGTTCGGGCCCGGCGTCTCGGATGCTTGCAGCGACGCCTACGTTGCCGAGGCCGAGTGCGCACTGACGCTCGACGATGCGTGCGACGAGTCGCCGTGCGGAGAGCTGCTCGCGATGCGCATGGACGCCTGCGGGTTCTGAACCCTGTCTGGCTGCTCCTGCGCGTCTCGAGGGCCACACGATCGTCGGCTGAGCCGAACTGGCTACGCCTTCCGCCTCGCCGACAGATGGTCGAGGTCCAACGGATCACTCTCCACGTACTCGAGCGCCGTCAGATCCTCCAGCGCGAGCACCGAACCCTCGACTTCCACGAAGCGCCCGTTTTTCGGGATCCTCGCGAGCCACTGATCCAGGAACTCGGTCCAATCCTGCCCCTCGAAGTCCTCATCCTCCACGTTGCGGACAAACCAGAGCAGGAGCTCGACCTCCTCCGCCGCCCACGACGGCGCCGCTCGAACGCGAATCTCTCGCAACGCCCGAAGCGCTCGACCCTCCGGGCTGTTCTTGTCGTGCTTCGAGGACAACCGTTTCGAGAGCGGCTGCATGAACTCGACGAAGGTATCGGGGAATGCCACCCGTCCTCGCTGGCGTACGAGCCCTCGGCGGAGCCGCCGAACCTCCCCATCCGTCTCGCACCCCGGCACCCGCTTCCAGCCGGCGGCCACCGACTTCGCCACCGTCATCACCTGGTCGAGGTCGGCCACCAACCCCTCGTCCACCAGCGCGGGAACCACCGCGTACATCGGTCGGCGACCGCTCTCGACCTCCCGAATCACGGCCGGCTCCACCTCGACCAGCGGGCTCACCTGCACGAACGCCCGGCGCTCGCAGTCGCGCACGATGTCGCAGGTCTGGCTGACCACCATGAACCCGCGCGTCTCCACCTCCACGATGTCCGCGCCTTCCGCCGCCGCCTGAGCCCCCGCCGAAGTCAACGGACCGGCAACGTCGCTTCGAAACAGAAACCAATGCTCACCGAGCACGCAGTCACCCTGCTGCCAGTGGCTCAGAGCCTCGTTGACGCGAGCGCGACCGGCTTCATCCAGTGGTTCCACCCGACTTGACCCTTACGCTCCGCCCTGCACGAACCCGGGTGGGCTTCACGTGCGCCGGTTCATCGACGGCGTCGACCAGCTCCTCGGGCCGCAGGGGGGCTCGGTCCGCCTGGGCCTTCGCGCTTAGCGGTGTCCCTCGCGGGCGGACTCTCTGTGGTGCCTCCCCAAGCTTGGTCGCCGCGTCGGCGAACCGCTTGTCTCGCAGCAGCGCGAAGATGCTCTCGCCCGATCCAGACTCGACCAGCTTCAGACGCGTAGCCCTCGCGCTCGGCGTTGCACCGGTCCGAACGATCTCGAGCACCGCTCGAAGATGGTCCTCGTGGGCGTGCTTCAACGCCTTCCCGCTCGCCCAGAAGTGGACGGCGCGGCGCGAGACTCCGAACAGCTCCGCCAGCTGGGCCCAGGTTAGGCCTGACCGGCGGCGCAGTTCAGCGATCGCCGCGCGTGGGTCGAGTGGCTCGGAGGGTGCTGCCGTGACCGCCGGCTGCTCGGCGAACGCGACGCTGCCTGAAACGGTCGCGCGAGCGAGTCGACTCAGGGCTTCGTACTGCAGCTGCCCCGCGTCGTTCGTCGTCGTGGGCTCCCCGAGCGCGCCTCCGATCACCAACGCGGTCGATGCCCGCGCCCATGCAAAGGGACTGCCGGTCGAGCTGTCGAGGTTCATGCTTCACCCCCGTAGCGCCTGAGAAATGCTGGGGTCACTGCCCAGCGGAAGATCGCGTACTCGCGCTGAGCGAATCTGCCCGCTTGTTCGACCAGTTGATCCACGGAGAACTCCCGACGCTTCGACTGGAACACATCGAGGTCGAGGATCCAACTCTCCGCTTGGGCGGGGGCCAGGATGCTGGGGTCGAGGGTCCGGCCCGCAGGCATGAGACCCCATCGTGTCGTGACCTTCGCGTCCTCTTCAGGCAGGCAGAAGACGTTCTCGGTGATCGAGTGCTCGGGGCGGAGTCCGGTCGTCATGACTCCTGCCACTTCCGGCCGCACCAAGCTCGGGATGAGCCTGTGCAGATCCTCGTCGGCCTCGACTCGGTTCACATAGCGAACCCCGAGCCGCTCTGTGTCCGTGGGTTCGATCGTGCGACCAAGCGCTTCGAGCACGGCGCGCAGCCGAGTCAACAGGTCACTGCGGCTGATGTAGTCCCCGGTCTCGAGTGAGAGGAAGTTCGACGCCAGGCTCACGCGCCACGTGCCGCTGCGGTCTGCGAAGCGCCACGCGTTCTTCATCTGGTTGCTCAAGACCCCTTGGGGACTGACGAGGAGATCCTGCGTCTTGTCCTGGGTGAACACCGGGTAGTCCTTGCGGATCGCCTCTTGGAACCCCGCAATGAAGTCGCGGTTCTCAACGGAGAGGACCGCCAGAAAACGAACCTGAACGAGCACGCGCAAGAGCGGCGCCGTGGGCAACGGCAGCTCGGCCGGAGGGGGGCCGGTGAGTGGAGAAGCGGTCACGTTTGGAGACCTGCGCTAGACCCGCGACTGTCGCGCCGAGGGACCGAGAGTGTGAAGTAGAGTGTGAAGTGTGGAGGTGCCCGTGTCCACAGCTGCTCAGGCGTTCAAAATTCGGTAGGCGGTGCTCGACGGCCTCCTCCTGCACTCAGCGGCGATGTCAGCTTTTCTGACCAGCGAGGCCGTGCCAGCCACGAGTCATGTCCACAGCGTCACTCGGCAAGGCTGGCGCCCTCGCGCTTCTGTGCTGCGCGTGCGCGGCTCCGCCGCATCCCGTATTGAGACTCTCGGCGGCGCCTCGACACTGACGCGTCTCGACCTCACCGACGACGCCCCCTCCTACTGGAGGATCATGCCCGGCGAGAAGGGCCGCCTCTGGGATGAGTGCAAACAGGCGGGCGAGATCGCCATCGGGTGGAACGAGCTCGGCGACCTCAGCGGCTTGGACCGCGACGGTTTCGATGCCCGTCTCGATGCAGCCCTCACCCAGTTCCCGTCCTGGAACCGCCGCGGCGTCGGACAAGCCTGGCGTTTCATCAACATCCCCGAAGGCGCCCGCATCGTCGCCGCCAGCGGGACGCGCCACGTGCTCGGCATCGGCACCGTCACCGGCCCCTACCGCTTCGTCGAAGACGGACGCGAGTTTGCCCATCGCTTGCCCGTCGACTGGGACGACACCCGCGAGCGCGCCTTCGACATGACCGGCCTGACCAGCACCGTCATCCAGCTCTCCGCCGACAAGTTCGCCAAGATCCTGGCCGCACCCTCTCCCGGCGAAGAGCCCGCCGAGGACCCCTCCTCCGAGGCCCAAAGCGACGACCGTCGCAACTTCGAAGGAATCCTCGACAGCCTCGGCGAGCGCGGGCTCAGTTTCCCCGACCACCTCGTCGCCTCCTACCTGCTCGCCCTCCAGGCCAAGCGCTTCGTCGTCCTCTCCGGCATCTCCGGCACCGGAAAGACCCAGCTCGCCCTCGCCGTCGCCCGGGCTTTTCAGCCCAGCGGTGCCTCCGAAGACGCCGAGTCCTCCGAGCCCGAGCTCGACCCCGACGTGCGGCGGATCCGGGT
>CAYGTG010000284.1:0-8555 GCA_964352485.1 uncultured Nannocystaceae bacterium
CCTACTAGCCCTTGATTACACGGGTTTTCGAAAACAGCGCTTGATTGAGGTCTAGTACCTTGATATCTGGAGACCGTGCCCTCGGTCCGAGAGTTCTGCGTTCGGTAACCTGCGCCGCTGGGCATCCCTTCGGGACGCTTCGCGCTCTTGCTCCGAAGCCATCTCCCGAAGCCCGGAACGAGACGTGCTTCAGTCGTACAGCTCGGGGGGAATGCTCAGGCCTAGCGCGACTCGGGTCTGGTCGCGCAGGATCTCGTCGACCGAGTCCTCGAGGAGTTGCTCGTCGAAGTTTTCCCAGTCGACCTGGTCGAAGAAACGGTCGTAGGTCTTGGTCACGGTCACTTCGGTCGGGAAGTCCTGGCCTCGGCTGATGGTCAGCGGGTTGCCGGGCCCCTCGAGCTCGCTCAGATCGAGCAGGACCGTGAAATCCTCGCCGTTCTCGAGTTGGAACGGGACGCGCTCGTCTTCGCCGCGCAGCGCGACGCCCCGCAGAAACACGCTGTCGCCCTGGACGTCTTCGCGGGTGGGAACGAGGTGACGAGTCTCGGTGCCCGCCTCGATGACCGGGGTTTCGTAGGGCGCGTACTGGACCTCGAGCCCGCAGTAGTCACCGGGCGGGACCTTCAAGCCCGAGACGGTCAACGCCTCGAGGTCAGCCCGTCGCAGATCCTCCGGACATGGACCCCAGAACATCCGCAGCTGGTGCTCGGACCCGGAGCAGCTGATCAGGGTCGTCGAGGCGATGGTGACGTAGGACTCGGCGAGCGTGAGCTGCCAGCCATCCTCAAGGTCGAAGACCCGCGGCTGCAGGTCGTCACCGCGAAACGGGAAACTCCCGTTCTCGGGCGATGCATGGTGCGTTGCGAAGATCGTGATGAGTTCGCCGTTGCCCGAGTCGAGACATCCGGGCACAGCGGCGAACAGGAGAAGCAAAGGCAGTCGCAAGCGCATGAGCAGGCCCGGCACGCTAACAGATGCACCGCTCGAGGCTCAAACGTGCAGCCACTCGGGACGATGCGCCGCACAGGCTGCCGGCGGCGCCGCCGCTCCCGTTCACCGTGCGGTGCGCGGTCGTGGTCGCCGAGGGCGGGGGCTGCTAGCCTGACGACGATGGCGCACCTCCCGGTGGAAGAACTCCGCGCGCAGATGCGACCTGCAGGTGCACTTCAGCGCATCGAGCCAAGCCTCCCCGCGCACAGCAACGGGGGAGGGGACCTGCGAAGCTGGGTCGAAAAATCACCGCTGGCCCCCGGCGGTCTTCTGCTCGGAGGCATTGGGTTGGCCCTCGTTGGCCTCGGCCTGGGACTGGCGCTTCCGCTGTCGATGGGCACCGCGACCTTGTTTGGGGGAATGGTCACGTTCGGAGGGGGCGTCGCCTTCCTCGGGGCCCTGAAGCGGAAGTCTCAACTCGAGGCCGCCCAGGCGCTCCCACCTGCCCCCACAGCGAGTCCGGTCGTGCTTGCAGAACGCGGCCGACGGGTCCGCGTTTGGCTCCAGGAACGGGGGCAAGCCACCTTCGAGGATTTGACCGGGGCATTGCGGTGGACCGAAGCGGCGCTCGTGGAGACCCTCATGCACATGAAAGAGGCCGGCCTGATTGAGGAAGATCTCGACCTGGACACGGGTCAGTGGGTCTATCGTATGCAGAGCGCAACCGAGACGGGCACGGCGGCGTCCTTAATGTTGGCCGACCGCGACGCCCGCAATGGCTGACCGTCCGCCGGTACCGGTCCGCTGCCACTCCCACATTCGACGAAACGAAACGACGAAAGACCACGGATGAAGGACAAGAACGTCGCGGCAATCCTCGCGCTGTTCCTCGGCGGGATCGGGGTCCACAAGTTCTACCTCGGGCGAACCGGGGCGGGACTGATGTACCTGCTCTTTTCGCTCACAATGATTCCAGCGCTGCTGGCCGTGATCGATTTTTTCGTTTTGGCGCTGATGGATACCGACGAGTTCAATCGCCGCTTCAACGGCGCCAACATGTTGCCGCAGGTCGTGGTGAACATGCTGCCGCCCGCCGGGTACATGCCGGGATATCCACCATCCCCGTATGGTGCCCAAGGGTATTCCCCGTACCCGAACATGTACGGCGGCTATCCGCCAGTGCCCCAGGGCGCTCCAGGGTACCCGCAGCAGCCCTCGTTGAACCCTGCGCCGCCGGCCGGCGGTGGCCTGTCCCCTGAGGACCTCGCCAAGAAACTCGAGAAGCTCAACGAGCTGCGAATCGCCGGGCTCCTCAGCGAAGACGAGTTCAGCCAGCAGAAGTCGCGGATCCTCGGCCAGGCATGACGCCGTGGGACCCCGAGCTTCGGGTGGTCCTCTCGCAACCCGGCGGCATTTCGGGGTAGGTTCTCGGCGTGCTGTTCGACCGCTCGGGTCCCGGCTGGAACTACGAAGAACTCGTCGTCCTCAACGACCGCGCGTTGGGTCTGCACGCGATCATTGCCATCGACAGCACGCGCCGAGGACCGGCGTTCGGCGGCGTGCGGCGACTCGCGTACGCCTCGGAGACGCTGGCGCTGTCGGACGCGCTCGCGCTCGCCTCGGCGATGACCTTCAAGACGGCGCTCGCGGGGCTGAGCGCTGGGGGGGCGAAGACGGTTATCGTGCATCGAGAGGGCCTCGACCTCGCGGAGATCTATGGCCGCCTGGGCACCGCGATCGAGCGGCTTGGCGGACGCTACGTGTGCGGACCCGATCTGGGGACTGGGGAGCGTGAGCTTGACTGGGTTCGAGCGGCGACGAAGCACGTCAATCCGCTCGAGAACGATGCCGGACGGGCCACGGCTCGTGGCGTGATGGCGGGACTGCGCGCGGTTTGGGCGTTCCTCGACATCGAGCCCAAAGGGAGCTCAGTGGCGCTGCAGGGGTGTGGCTCCGTCGGGATGGCGCTCATCCGAACCCTCAGAGCGCTCCGCGTGCGGGTCATCGCGGCCGATACCTCGGCGGCGGCGGTGCGCGCAGCGAAGGACGCGGGCGCACAGATCGTCGCCCCAAGCCGGCTGCTGGAGACGCCCTGCGACGTCCTCGTTCCCTGTGCTGCTGGAGGCATCATCTCCGCGCAGCTCGTGCCGCGACTTCGGTGCCGGGCGATCTGCGGCTCGGCCAACAACCAGCTGACAACCCCTGAAGTCGGGTTGGCGCTTCAGTCCGCAGGGATCGCGCACGCACCCGATGTCGTCGTGAGCGCCGGAGCGGTGATCGAAGGCGTGCTCACCGTGTCCGGGAGCCCAGCGCCAGACCGCGACGCCGTCGCGGCGGCCATCGACCGCATCGAGGTCACCACGCTGGAGGTCCTCGAGGCGTCGGTTCGGCTCGGACAGCCTCCTGTGGTTGTGGCCGTGGCCCGCGCCCAAGACCTGCTCAGCGGCGGACATTGACGCGGCGACGCTGCGGCGCGACCGTCGGCCGGATGAAGGTCTCCAGGCGCGCGTTCTCCTCGATGACGATGGCAACGCTGCTCGCGAGCTGTCGCCGTGGACCGGCGGGGGTTGCTGGGGTCATCGCCGCACCTCCGGCGGCAGCGCCACGCGCCGAACCCTCGCCGGCGGCCGCGTCACCGAACCCCTACGCAGAACTGCGGGGGTTCTGTGAGGGCGTCCCTGCGGTCGCGCCCCAGGAGTACGCAGCCCGGGCCCGCGCGGTCGCGGAGGCGCTGAAACTCGCCGGGTTGGATGCGCTGGTGCTCGAGCCGGGGCCGAACATGCTCTACCTGGCCGGAGTTCGCTGGGGTCGGAGTGAGCGTCCGTTCCTTTGCCTGCTGCGGGCCGATGGATCTCAGGCATGGGTTTGTCCTGCGTTCGAGCAGCGATCGGCCGCAGAGCGCCTGCCACCGGGGGCGGAGATTCAGCTGTGGCAGGAGCACGAGGACCCCTTCGCCGTCGCATCACGATTCGTGGGCGCCCGTGCCAAGCTCGCCGTGGACTCGGACGCGCGGGGGTTCATCTACGCTGGGTTTCGCAGGCACGTGGCTGCGTCGGTCGTCGACGCCGGCCCGATCGCGAGCGTTCGGTTGCGCAAGACGCCCCCAGAACTGCAGCGGCTCCGTCGGGCCAACGAAGCGACGAAGGCGGCGATTGCCGCGGCATCGGAAAACCTGCAGCCGGGAATGACGCAGAGCGCGTTCGCTGCGGAGCTCACCGCCGCACAGCAGGCCGCGGGCTTGGAGCAGGTGTGGTGTCTGGCGTTGTTTGGACCCGCAGCGTCGTTTCCCCACGGCACCCAGCAGGACCGTGTCCTTGGCGAGGATGACGTGGTCCTCGTCGACACCGGGGGAGCCCTGCACGGCTACCGCAGCGACGTCAGTCGGACCTGGGCGGTCGGCGCGGCCACCCCCGCGTTCGCCGACGCGTGGAATGCTGTGGTGCAGGCTCAGGCCGCCGCGTTCGAGCAGATTCGTGACGGGGTCGCGTGCAGTGCTCCGGATGCGGCCGCCCGCTCGGTCCTCGAAGCGGCCGGGTACGGCGGAGGCTACGAGCACTTCACCCATCGGCTGGGCCACGGCATCGGGCTCGAGGTCCACGAGCCTCCCTACCTGCGTCCCAACAACGCGCTCGTCCTGCGGCCGGGCATGACGATGTCGAACGAGCCGGGGATCTACGTCCCTGGGGCGTTCGGTGTTCGCATCGAGGACATCGTCGCGGTGACCAGCGGGAACCCCGAAGTGCTGGGGCCGCAAGTGGGTCCTCTCGAAGACCCGCTGCGCGGGCACGCTGCGCGCGGGTGAGTGCGCAGAGGATCCTCTTCCCGGTCGAGCAGCGTCTGAGGCGCGGCGTCGGTGGGAGGGGTCAGCGCTGCCGACCGGCTCCGGCGCTGGATCCGTGGGGCGCGTCGGGCGGAGCAGGCCAAAGCCTCAGCCGCGCCGGGCTCGGCGGCCGGCGCTTGTGGGCTCTAGGATCCCCGAGTTTCCTCCGACGAGGCCTTGTCGCGGGCGCCGAAGGCGAGAACCGTGGCGATCGCGATGCGCGTCCGGAGCCGGATCATGCTGTGGATGGCGTGCCACGGGTGCTTTCAGCCAGGATCTCGCACCCGACGAAGCACGGTGTCCTTTTTCGCCGGTTGCCGGTTGACGCCGGAGCCACCGGCTTTACCATGTGCGCCGCGCCGGGCACGCGGTCCCACGCTCGAGCGTCGCTCGGCCACGGACCGTTCTCGACCGCTTGTTTGATGCAGGAGGAACCGCTTTCCATGAGCGAAAAAGACAGCCCCTACCGGACGCCAAGCGATCGGCCGGTCACCATCCGGGCCGACCGACTGAGCAAGATCTACGGCCAATTTGCCGCGCTTCACGAGGTCTCCTTCGAGGTCCGCAAGGGCACCGTGGCCGCGTTCTTGGGCCCCAACGGTGCCGGCAAGTCCACCACGATGAAGATCCTGACTGGCTTCTCCTCGCCCACCTCGGGGCGATCCGAGGTGCTTGGCTTCGATCCTTCGGACGCGGACACGCGCCTCGAGCTGGCGCGACGGTTGGGCTACCTGCCCGAGTCGGGTCCGCTGTACCGAGACATGACGCCTCAGGAGTCGCTCGAGTTCGTCTCATCGATCCGCAAGCTTGATGGCTCCGCCAAGCGCATCGACGAGGTCGTCTCGCGCTGTGCGATCGGAGAGGTGCTTCACAAGCCGATCGAAAAACTCTCCAAGGGTTTTCGTCAGCGGGTCGGCATGGCCCAGGCGTTGCTTCACGATCCCGAAGTACTCATTCTCGATGAGCCCACCTCGGGTTTGGATCCGCTGCAGATCCGAGAGGTCCGCGCGCTCATCCGGGAGCTGGGACAGGAGAAGACCATCTTGTTGTCGACCCACATCCTTCAAGAGGTCGAGGCCGTCGCCGACGACGTGGTCTTCGTCTACAACGGCAAGATCGCATTCACGGGAACCAAGGACGAGCTGCTCGAGTCAGGCTCGATCGAAGACCGGTTCTACGACCTCACCGAGGGCAAGAACCAAAGCAAGAAAGGGGCTGCATGATGGGTATCGACTTTGGAGTCGTCTCCGCCGTGTTCCGAAAGGACATGCGGCAGTACCTCGGCAATCCCACCGGGTACGTCTTTCTCACGCTGTTCATCGCAACGACCGCCGCCGCGGCGTTTCTGCAGGACGGCTTCTTTGCCCGCAACCTGGCTGACCTCGCTGAGCTCAACGCCATGATGCCGGCCATCCTCATGTTCTTCGTCCCCGCAATCACGATGGGTGCGTGGGCCGAGGAACGTCGCGGTGGCACCGACGAGCTGCTGCTGACGATGCCGGTTCGCGATGTGGAGGTTGTGCTCGGCAAGTACCTCGGCGTGCTGGGCATGTACGCCATCTCGCTGGCGTTCTCCCTGTCCAACGTTGGGGTGTTGATGTACCTGGGCGACCCAGACATGGGTCTGATGGTCTCGACCTATCTGGGCTACCTGTTCATGGGGGCGCTGTTCTGCTCCATCGGACTGGTCGCCTCGATGCTCACCAAGAACGCCACGGTCGCGTTCATCCTGGGCGCGCTGGGCTGCGCTGGACTCGTGTTCGCAGGGACGCAGCCGTGGGCCAGTGGCCTGCTGGGGGCGGCACTCGTGGGGGCGGCCGCGGCACTGACGACCTACGCGCTGACCAACAAAGGCTCCGCTGCCGGCGTGGGCGGCCTCGTGGGCGGCTTGGCTGCGACCTTCGCCTGGCTGCTGGCCGGTCGTGGCTCCGAGGCAGGCTCCCCAGAAGCGACTGAGGCGGGGGCCGAGGCCTTACGCGGCGGCAATGGCTTCGCCGACGTGTTCGACGCGCTGTCGGTCACCGATCATGTCGCGAGCTTCGGCGAAGGTGTCGTCCGACTCGGAGACGTCCTCTACTTCGCCGGCGGCATCGCCGTTCTCTTGTATCTCGCTTCGTTCTTGCTCGGCCGGAGGCACTGGTAGCCATGACCCGTCGCAACCATCAGCTGGTCCGCTTCTTCTCCCTGGTCGCCGCCGCGGCGTCGATCGGATACATGGGCGCGCGCGCGAACACGTTCGCCGACGTCACCGAAGAACACCTCTCGGAGATCACGCCCGACACGCTGGGCGTGATCCAAGGCATCGGGGTCGAACGTCCGGTCACGGTGCACGCCTTCATCTCCAAGGAGGTGCCTCGCGAGTACGTCACCGCGCGGACTCGCCTGCTCAACATCCTGCGAACGATGCAAGCGCAGGGCGGCGAGGGACTCATCGTTCGCATCGTCGAGCCCGAGCCGTTCTCGCTCGAGGCCGAAGACGCGATGGAGAACTTCGGCATCGTGCCCCGCCAGCTCGCCGATCGCTCGGCGGGTCGGGTCGACGCGATGGAGGTCTTCATGGGTCTCGCGTTCGTCTCCGGACCGCGCGAAGAGGTCGTGCCGTTCCTCGATCGCGGCCTCTCGGTCGAGTACGAGGTGGCCCGCGCGCTGCGCGTCGTCACCCAGGAAGAGAAGCGCGTGGTCGGCGTGTTGCGCACCGACGCCACGATCATGGGCAACTTCGATCTGCAGGCCAAGCGACAACAGCCGGCGTGGCAGATCATCGCCGAGCTGAAGAAGCAGTACGAGGTCCGCAGCCTCAACCCGAAGGCGGAGATTCCCGAGGACGTCGATGTTCTGCTCGTTCCGCAGCTCGCAAGCTGCTCACAGGAAGAGCTCGACACCGTTCGTGCGTACGTGGACGCGGGCCGGCCTGCGCTGCTGACCGCCGATCCGATGCCGCTGTTCGACGTTCGGCTCTCGCCCCGGGAGGACAAGCTTCCGCCCCCGGGACAGCAGCAGAACAACATGTTCGGCGGGGCACCGCCTTCGGAGCCCAAGGGCGACTACCTCGGGCTGCTGCGAGACTTTGGGGTCGAGTGGGCGGACGACCAGATCGTCTACGACCGCACAAACCCCAACCCGGTCTTCGCGGGCATTCAGCCTCAGATCGTGTTCGCGCACCGCTCCGATGGCAGCGGCGTCACCGAGTTCGATGGCATCGACCCCACCGTCGATGGCTTGAGCCAAGTCGTGCTGCTTTATCCCGGCGCCATCACGGCGGCCGATGGATACCAGGACAAGTTCACCCCGCTGCTGACCACGTCCAAGGCATCCGGCGTCAACGTGTTCGACGACATGGTGCAGCGACACCCCCTGTTCGGAATGCAGGGTCCCATCCCACCTCGCGCGCTGGGAGAGGCCACCGCCAACGACTACGTCATGGGCGCGCGCATCAAGGGCGGCGCGGTTGCCGGTGAGGGCGAGGATGGGGCAGGTGGCCACGCCGATCGCAACCTGATCGTGCTGGCTGACCTCGACCTCTTTGGCGACCTGTTCTTCCAGATGCACACCCGCGGCGGAGACGTCGACGGCGATGGACTGGATGACGTGCGCTTCGACAACGTGTCCTTCCTGCTCAACGCCGTCGACTCGCTCACGGGCGACGACCGCTTTGTCGAGCTTCGGCGCCGGCGGCAAACGTTCCGACGGCTGACCAAGCTCGACGAAGAGACCAAGGACGCGCGGGACAAGCGTCAGGCCCAGATCGACGAGGCCAACAAAGCCGCGGATGCCGAACTCGAAGAGGCGAAGACCGCCCTCGAAG